>JBFZDU010000251.1:0-17000 GCA_041307205.1 Gammaproteobacteria bacterium
CAAGGCGATGGCGAGCAGGTCGGCGCGCAGCCGCAGCCGCAGCGGGCGCCGCTCCGATTCCCCTTGGTCGACCATGAAGACGCGATTCATGAGCGCGTCCAGGGCCAGCACGAAGAACATCAGGGTGACCAGGCTGGGCGCGACGTAAGCGGTGAGCACGCCGGGGCCCTCGGGCGCCGAGCCGCTGAACCAGACCAGCGGCAGCAGCAACAGGGCGAAGGCGAGCAGCAACAGCCGCAACGCGCCGATTTCGGACCAGGGTTTGGGCATATGTCCAGTTCCTCCAAAGCTACCGCGTCGTGCCGGGTCCGCACCCGGGTGCAGGGGCGGCGGCAGGCGTGCTAGCCTCACCGCGGCAGGGGTCCCGGATTCTACACCGTCCGGCCGCAGGCGCAGCCAGTCACGGAACCATAGATGCGTATCGTCTCTTTCAACATCAACGGCATACGGGCCCGCCCGCACCAGCTGCAGGCGCTGCGCGACAGTTACAACCCGGACATCATCGGCCTGCAGGAGACCAAGGTGCAGGACGCGGATTTCCCGCGTGAACTGGTGGAGGCCATGGGCTATCACGTGGTCTTTCACGGCCAGAAGGGTCACTACGGCGTTGCGCTGCTGTCGCGGTCGCCACCCCAGGACGTGGTCTATGGCTTTCCCGGCGAAGACGGCGAGGCGCAGCGCCGCCTGATCGGTGCGACTTACCAGGTCGGCGCCACCCCGGTCACGGTCTTCAACGGCTATTTCCCCCAGGGCGAGAGCCGCGATCACCCGGTCAAGTTCCCGCACAAGCAGCGCTATTACGCCGCGCTGCGCGCGCTGCTGGAGAGCCGCTATGCGCCCGACCAAAACCTGGTGCTGATGGGCGACATGAACGTGGCACCGCTGGACCTGGATGTCGGCATTGGCGCTGACAATGCGAAGCGCTGGCTGCGTACTGGCAAGTGCAGCTTCCTGCCCGAGGAACGCGCCTGGCTCGCCGCCCTCACTGGTTGGGGTCTGTACGACGCCTACCGCACCCATTGCCCGGACAGCGCCGACCGTTTCAGCTGGTTCGATTACCGCAGCGGCGGCTTCGAGCGTGAACCGCGCCGCGGATTGCGCATCGACCTGGTATTGGCCACCGCGCCGCTGAACGCGCGGGTGCGCGCCGCCGGTATCGCCTACGACATCCGCGCCATGGAAAAGCCGTCGGACCACTGCCCGGTGTGGGTCGACTTCGAATTGGCCTGAGGTCCCGGCGATGAACGCGCGACGGCATTCCAAAGAGGCGGTCCACGAGCGCCTCGAAGCCTTGGTGTTCATGGTCATGTCGAGCCGACGCACGCTGTGGCCGGCCGCCGCGGCGCTCAGCGCCTTTCCGGCGGCGCGGGTCGACTTGGTGCTGGAGCAGTTGGAGCGCATCGTCGCGACCAGTGTCGAACTGGGTTTTCACTTCGCCGGTCACGCCGCCGACGCCTTGGAACGCCTGGCCGACGACGACCTGCCGGCCTGGACGCTGCACCAGCTCGAGACCTACGATCGCGCCGGTATCCAGGGCTGCATCAACGCCTTGCGCAACCTGGCCGATTTCGCAGCTGCCGCACACCTGGGGCGCGGCGGGCGGCGCTTCGAGCAGGTCAACCAGGTGTTGGAGCGGTTCGTGACCGGGCTGTCCGGGCGCAACCTGCGCCTGGCGGTGGCGGAGCAGAGCTACACGGATACCGAGACCCTGTACCTGCCGGCGAGCGTGCATTGCTACGCCGCGCCGGCCGACAATTTTCTGCTTTACAAGGCGACCGCGGCCTACCTCTGGGCGCAGGGCTGGTATGGCACCTGGCGGGTCCCGGTGGCGGAGGCGATTGCCGCCTATCCCGATCCGCAGCGGGCGCTACAGCTGTACGGGGCCTTGGAGGCGGCGCGGCTGGCGGCCTGCCTGGGCCGCGATCTGCCGGGGTTGTGGCGGGCCATGTCCGGGCTCACCACGCCCTGGCCAAGCGCCTGGCAGGCGCTTGCCGCGCCGCTCGCTGCGCCGCATGCCACTGCCGCAGGCAGCATCGGCTTGTTGCGCCAGGCCTGGGACCTGGACGGGCTGCCGCCGCCCCAGCCTTATCAGGGCGAACTGTTTCCGCAACGGGTGCGGGAGGCCGCGGCGCGGCGCGCGGCGCGCGAGCAGGCCGCGTTGCAGGAGGCGCTGGCGGTGTTGGCCGACGAACTGGGCGGCGGCCTGCGCAACGCGCCGGAGCAGGCCCTGCAGTTCGAGGCACGTGCGGTGCCGTCGGACCAATGGCCCGAGGGTTACGCCTTCCAATTGGTGGTCGGGGATCAAGCCATCATGCCTGCGGCCGACGTGCAGCAGTTGCTCGATTCAGTGGTGCAGGACTTCGGCCATATTCCGCCCGAGTACCTGGTGGCGGCGGGCCAGGGGCGCTATCACCGTAAACGCGGTGGCGACCGCGCGGCCGAGGCCGCAGCCACTGGCGAGGCCGATGCGTGCTATGACGAGTGGGATCACCGCCGCCGCACCTACCGGCGCAACTGGGCGCGGGTGCGTGAACGCCCGATCCACCCGCAGCCCGACGACCTGGTCGAACGCACGCTGGCCAGGCGCCGCGGTCTGCTCAAGCACCTCCGCCGCACCTTCGAGGCACTGCGTGGCGAGGAGCGGCTGCTCAAGCGCCAGCCGCAAGGCGAGAACCCGGATATCGATGCCATCGTCGAGGCCTATGCGGACCAGCGGGCCGGACTGGAGCCGGGCGAGCGGCTGTTTCTCAAGAAGCAGCGCGTCGAGCGCAACATCGCGGTGCTGTTCATGGTGGACATGTCCGGGTCCACCAAGGGCTGGATCAACGAGGTCGAGCGCGAGGCCCTGGTGCTGCTGTGCGAGGCCCTGGAACATCTCGGCGACCGCTACGCGATCTACGGCTTTTCGGGCAATACGCACCTGCGCTGCGAGGTATTCCGCATCAAGGCGTTCGGCGAGGCTTACGATGCGACGATCAAGGCGCGCATCGCCGGCATCCGGCCGGGTGACTACACCCGCATGGGCGCCGTGATTCGCCACCTCAGCGGCAAGCTGCTAGCGGTGGACGCGCGCACCCGCGTCTTGATCACCTTGTCCGACGGCCGGCCCGACGACGAGGACGGTTACCGCGGCGACTACGGCATCGAGGACACGCGCCAGGCGGTGCTGGAGGCGCGCAGCCGCGGCATCCAGCCGTTCTGCATCACCATCGACGACCAGGCCCAGGACTACCTGCCGCACCTGTTCGGCCGCGCGAATTACACCCTGGTCGAGGACGTGGCCAAGCTGCCCTACAAGGTATCGGACATCTACCGCCGGATCACTGCCTGATGGCCCGCGCGACGCTGCGCTTCTACGCCGAGTTGAACGACTTCCTGCCCGCGATGCGCCGCCAGCGCGACTGCGAGCTGCAGTTCGAGGCCCCGGCGCCGGTCCGCCACCTGGTCGAATGCTGCGGGGTGCCGCACACCGAGATTGAACTGGTATTGCGCGACGGCGAGTCACTGGACCTGGAGACGCCGGTGGCGGACGGCGACCGGCTCGCCCTCTACCCGATGTTCGAGGCCTTCGACGTGCGGCCGGCGCTGCGGCTGCGGCCGCGGCCGCTGCGGCGACTGCGCTTCGTGGCGGACGCCCACCTGGGCCGGCTGGCGCGACAACTGCGGATGCTCGGCTTCGATACCCTGTGGGCCAACGACCCCGGCGATGCCCGCCTGGCCGAACTCTCGGCCGTCGAACACCGCATCCTGCTCAGCTGCGACCGCCGCTTGTTGATGCGCCGCACCGTCAGCCACGGCTGTTTCATCCGGCCGGGGCCCACCGGGGAACAGCTGGCCTACCTGGTGGAGCGGTTGCAGCTGTGCGCCGAGCTGCGGCCGTTTTCACGCTGCATGCGCTGCAATGCAACCGTCTCGCCGGTGTCGCTGGCCGCGGTGCGGGCCGCCGTGCCGCGGGGCGTGTTGCAGTCGACCGACCGGTTTTGGCGTTGCGACGGCTGCGGCCGGCTCTACTGGCAGGGCAGTCACTGGCAGGCGATGCGGGCCAGGATCGACCGCCTGTGCACCGATTCCGCCGCACGCGCGACCTGACGCCGCCGCCCGCATGGTCCCCAGCGCGGTGATGCGAGGATCGCGCCGCGAGCGCCGCTTGGCCAGGGACATGAACCAACCCGCCGCTCAAGGCAACCGCAGTGCCGCCGCTGTAGAGACGCAGCGTGCGGTCGATCGCCGGTCGAAGCCCTGGGCAGCAGGATAGCCTGGGTTGCACGGCCAGGTCATGACGGCGCAGGTATTTTCGCGCTTGCCCCTGGTGGCGGCGCCACGCACAGGAGTGATCAACTTGTCAGACCAACAAGCAGAGGCCCGGACCGCCGGTGATGCCACCCAGGCGAAAGCAACCCTCGATCAGGCGACCATGCGGGTAAGCACCGCCCGGCGGGAATTTCTCAAGCTGTTCGGCTATGGTGCGGCCGGGCTGATGGCCGGGGGCTTGTCCGTCGGTGCCGACGGGGTGCCGGAGCTGATCCGCAGCGCGGCAGCGCAGGCGGCGCCGCGTGGGCGGAGTCCGTTTGCCAGGGAATTCCAGTTCGCCGCTGACCTGCTGTACATGAACATAGGGACCACGGGCGCATCGCCGACCCGGGTGGTCAGGGAGCATTTCCAGGATTACCAGGACGTCGCACGCAATCCGACCGCGTACTTCTTCGGTCAGCAGGTGATGCGCAACACCATAGCGCCGGGCTTTGGCTGCGACCCCTACGAACTGGTGATGAGCTTCAACACCACCGATGGTCTGTGGCGCATCGTCATGGGGATCCCGTTCGAGCCGGGTGACGAGCTGATCACTACCAACATGGAGGAGGACGCCGGCATCTCGGCCGTCAACATCCTGCGCGACCGGTTCGGGGTGGTGATCAAGACGGTGAATCTGCCGACCAGCGACGCCTACAGCGATCAGGAGGTACTGGATCGTTTCGAGGCGCTGCGCACGGCCAATACCAAGGCAGTTCTTTTTTCTTCGCCGATCTACCTGACCGGCGCGCGCTTGCCGGAGAAGGCCCTGTGCCTGTGGGCTGCCGAACACGACATCATTTCCATTGTCGATGGTGCCCACCTGCCGGGCATGGTGGTGCTCAATCTGCATGACATGGGTTGCGACTTTTTCTCCGGCGCGGGGCACAAGTGGCAATGCGGGCCGGGCCAGACCGGCTTTCTATACATCCGCAACAATTACCACCCCGAAGACCGGGTCGTAGCGCGGCCGACCGGGGACCTGGCGCCGTTCGGCGTGCCTTCGCCGCTGGTGGATGTTCCCATCCCCGGTTACAGCAATACCAACCCGCTGCCGACCTACTATCCGACCAACACCCTGCTCTATGGCGCGGCCGGGATTCTGGCCAACGGCGAACGCAACCCGGAGCACAATGTCGCGGCGATACTGCAACTGATCGGCAACGGCAGCCGGCCGACCCAGAAAGCGCTCACCGAGGTGTGCCAGATGTGGGACGATTGGGGTCGCGCGGACATCGAGGACTACATCGTCGCGCTGGCGCAGTACCTGCGTGCCCGCATCGTCGCGATCTGGGGCGCGCGGTCGTTGTCGATGCCGTACGCGCTCGAGCCGGACCCGGTGGCGCAGGTCGGCCTGACGTCGTTCAATCCATTCTCGCCCGGGTTCGACTACAACGCCGATCTGAGCACCGCCGAAGCAGCGCAACAGCGCGCCGCCTCGGCTGCCGCGGTGGCCAGGCTAAGGGATGAATTCAACATCGTGATCCGCAACAACTCGGTGCCGCACGGGCTGCGCAGCGATTCGACCCGGAACGCGGGGGTCGGGACCTTCTCCTCGCCGCTGCGCATCTCCACGCACCTGTTCCATTCCTTCCGTGATGTGGACCGGGTGATCGACGCCTTGCTGGAGGTCGTGCCTCAACCCTGAGCTGCCGATCACCGCAGGCTAGGGGTAGCGGCCAGTCGCCGGGCGGCGGCTGGCCGTTTTCGATCGGGGCCTATTGCCGCAGCATCTTGGTCGGGTCCCATTGCTGGAACACCTTGCCGCCCTGTTCAACGGCCCCTCCCATGCGCTGCATGCTCTCGCGCATCTGCGCCATGTTGTTCGACATGGTGTCCATGCTGAGCTTCATGGCCGCGACGTCGCGTGACATGGCGCCGACGTGATCGGTCATCCGCGCCATGTTGGCGCTCATGTCGTACATCAGTTTCACGAACACCAGCGCGACCAGCGCGGCGCCGGCCAGGACGATGGCGTTGACTGCCTTGTTGCCGAACATCTGCATTTCCCCCGGGGGCTGTACGCGCAATCTAACAGAGTGGCCGGTGGCCGGTCCGCCGCTCAGATAAGCCGGGCGCTCAAGCTGCCATCGGCGGTCAGTGCCGCGGCCGTGCGGACCTGCACCACCCGGTTCGCCAGGTCCAGGTCGGCGGGGGCGTCGATCGCGACGGGCAGGTAGTTCGGCGTATAGCCGGTCCAGCGGCGGCCGTCGCGGTCGGCGATGGGCTGCCCTTGTTCGACCAGGACTGCAAATTCCCGCCCCCGGTGGCGGGCCAGGAAGTCTTGGCGGCGCTGCGCCGCCAGTCGGTGCAGCGCCGCGCTGCGGGCACGTTTCAACTCGCGGTCGACCGGGTCGGGCAGGGCGGCGGCTTTGGTCCCGGTACGGGGCGAGTAGGCAAAGATGTGCACTTGGCCGAAGCCGAGCTGGGCGACGAACTCCAGGGTCTGCTGCCACTCGGCGTCGGTTTCGCCGGGAAAGCCGACGATGATGTCCGTGGTGAGGTTCAGATCGGGCACGGCGGCGCGGCCGGCGGCGGCCAGGGTGATGAACTCGTCGCGCCGACAGCGCCGCGACATGCGCCGCAGCACACTGTCCGATCCGCTCTGCATGGGCAGGTGCAGATGCGGCAGCAGCCGCGGGTTGGCGAAGCGTTCCCAGAAACCCGGCGGCAGGTCCCAGGGCTCGAGCGAACCCAAGCGGATGCGCGGCACCCGGGTCCGGGCCAGCACGGCGTCGAGCAGAGTGCCGAGGTCGGCGCCGTGCTCCGCACCATAGCCACCCAGGTGCACGCCGGTCAGGACCACCTCCTGGATGCCGTCGGCGTGCAAGGCGTTGATCTCGGCCACGACCTCGGGCGCCGGCCGGCTGGTCTCGGCGCCGCGGGCCAAGGTGACAATGCAGTAGCTGCAGCGGTAACGACAGCCGTCCTGCACCTTGATGAAGGCCCGTTGCCGGCCGCGCGCCAGGAGCGACTGGGCGTCGGGCTCGGTCGCTTGCAGGGGCTGCGTCGGCAGTGCCAGCGCGGCGGTGGCGATCTCGACCAGTCGGTCCTTGTCCGGGTTGGGTATGAGCAGGTCAACGCCCAGCTCGGCGGCGGCGCGTTCGCTGTCCAGGGTGGCGTAGCACCCGCTCACCACCAGTTTGGCCGCCGGATTGGCGCGGTGACTGCCGCGCAGCAGCTGGCGCGACTTGCGCGCCGCCTCGGCCGTGACGGCGCAGGTGTTCACCACCACCAGGTCGGCCTGCTCGGGGCTGTCCACCAGGTCCCAGCCGCGGGCGCGAAAGTCGCGCGACCAGGTTTCCAGCTCCGCCTCGTTGAGGCGGCAGCCCAGGGCCCTGAGGTGGACGCGCCTGCCGGTCATGGGAGTTTTGTGCTACCTTGGTTCTCAATTCGGGCCAATGTTGCAACCCATTGGCGAATCGGTGATTTTAGCCCTTTACCTGGGCCTGGACCAGCATCACATGGAGCACATCAGCAGCTTCTGGCAGACCGAGAGCGACCTGGTGCTGTTGTTGCTGGGCCTGGCCCTGACCGTGGCGGTGGGTTGGCTGGGCCGGCGCCTGGCGGACGATCGCGCCCTGGACCGAGCCTGGTTGGAGGAAGCGCTGGAGCGGCGGGCACTGGAATCGCAACGCGCCTTGAACCAGGCCCGCCAGGACCTGATCGCGACCCTGGCGCGCGGCCAGGTGCTGACCCAGGAGTCGCACCAGCGCGTCATCGGCGGTCTCAAGGACAACCTGGATCACAACCTGGGCATCCTGCAGCGGCAGATGCTGCAGGACGCCGCCGGCCTGCGCACCGACCTGGTCGGCCGCTTCGAACGGCTCAAGGCCGCGCTCAATGCGGAATTGGGGCAGGGCCGCTTGTCGCAGCAGCACGAGCTGGCGGAGCTGCGCCAGGCCCTGGATGCCGCACTCGGCCGGCACCGCGAAGCCATGGAACAGCGCCAGCAGGAGAGCGTCAAGGCCCAGCAGCAGGCTTTGGCTGCGACCATGCAGGCCATGAGCGCGCAGGTGACTGAGACCTTTCGCGCCGCGGCCGAGGAACTGGGCCGGCGCGTCGAGGGCTTGACCAGCACCACCGACAGCCGTCTGCAGGAGATCAGCGGACAGGTCGAACGCCGTCTCAACGAGGGCTTCCAGAAAACCACCGAGACCTTCAGCCGGGTGTTGGAACACCTGACCCGGATCGACGAGGCGCAGAAGAAGATCACCGAGCTGTCGAGCAATGTGGTCAGCCTGCAGGAGGTGCTGACCGACAAGCGCTCACGCGGGGCGTTCGGCGAGGTGCAGTTGTCCGCCCTGGTGGCGAACGTCTTGCCCGAGACCGCCTATCAACTGCAGGCGACCCTCTCCAACGGCACCCGGGTGGATTGCCTGCTGCGCCTGCCCGAGCCGACCGGCAACGTGCCCATCGATGCCAAGTTCCCGCTCGAAAGCTTCCAGCGCATGACCGACTTCGACCTGGCCGCGAGCGACCGGACCGGCGCGGCACGGCAGTTCCGCCAGGACATCCGACGCCACATCCATGCCATCGCCGACAAGTATCTGATCGCGGGCGAAACCGCCGAGGGCGCGGTGCTGTTCCTGCCGGCCGAGGCGATCTTCGCCGAGATTCATGCCCACTTCCCCGAACTGGTGCAGGAGGCGCAGCAGCGCCGCGTCTGGCTGGTGTCGCCGACCACCCTGATGGCGGTGCTGACCACGGCGCGGGCGGTGCTCAAGGACGATGCGACGCGCCGCCAGGTGCACATCATCCAGGATCACCTGCGCCGCCTCGGCGAAGACTTCGGTCGCTTCCAACTGCGCATGGACAGCCTCGCCCGGCACATCGCCCAGGCCCATACCGACGTGGAGCAGGTCAACACCTCGGCGCGCAAGATCAGTAACCGTTTCGAGCAGATCGACAACGTACAGGTGGAGGGCCTGGATGCCGCCGCAGCGTTGCCGCGGCTGGAATTGGGTGCCGAGGAGTCTTGAGCCGCCACGGCGCCAGGCGCGCCAAGTTATCGCAGGACCCCGAGCGGGGGCTATGGGCGATCTCCCCTCGGCGCGCACAGCCGCGCCCGGCGATCGGCCGCCCGCGACTCGACTTGGCCGTTCAGCCGGCCCGGAGATTCAATCCGCGAAGGTGCCGCCGTCCCAACCCCACAGGTGGCGTTCGGCATCGCAGAATTCGATATAGATGCGGTCGGCCGGGATGCCGAACTGTGCCGTCACCGCGCCGCACAGGGCGGCGGACAACTCGCTGGTGCGTTCCCCCGGCAGGCCGATACTGTTCAGCCGCAGAAAGGCCAGGGGTTGATCGCTGCCGGCGAACAACATGTCCGGGTTGTGCTGCAGGCTGACCATGACATAACGCTCAGGCTTGCCCAGGGCCTTGGCCAGGGTCCCGGACAACGCGCGGACGGCCTGCTGGCGCGCGGCGGGCGGCAGTTCGCGGTTGGTGAGAATGCTCAATAGCGGCATGGCGGTCGGCCTATTTGCAGTACTTCTCGATGACCTCGCGCGCCTCGGCCTGCTTGGCCGCCCGCGTTTCGTCGGTGAGGCGCCGGTATTCGCCGTCGCTGTCCCGGTAGAGGCGGTTGCCCGGTCCCTGCTCCAGGTTCCGCAGGTTTTCCCGTGCCGCCTCGCACAGGCGCGCGGCCTCGGCGGCGGACTGCTGCTCTTTGGCGGACTTTTCGTCGGCCAGTTGCTGATCCTCGCGCCGGTCTTCCACCTGTTGCAGCTGCTCCTGCAGGCGCTGCTTTATCACCTCCGGCGCTTCGGCGGGCGGTGGCGGATCGCCGATCACCGTACTCGCGTGGCCCGGTGGCGGCGGCAGCTGCGAATAGACCACCTCGCCGGTTTCGTCGACCCAGCGGTAAGTCCTCGCCTGGACATCGAAATTCGTCGTGTACAGGCCGCCGGCGAGCAGTGCGGCAATCAGCAGGCGACCGTGCCGGCTATTGACCTTGTGCTGCAATATCAGTACTTTGCTCGATTCCAATTGTCTTTTCCAGTCAACGGGTTTTGCCCCACCAGCGGGCATTATTCCACGATTCCGGAGGTCATCAAGGTGGAACTCAGCGGTGCCGAGATTGTCGTCCAGGCGCTGAAGGACGAGGGCGTTGAGTACGTTTGGGGTTACCCGGGCGGGGCCGTCCTGCATATCTACGATGCGATCTTCCAGCAGGGCGAGGTGCGGCACATCCTGGTACGCCACGAACAGGCGGCGACGCACGCGGCCGACGGCTATGCCCGCGCCACCGGCAAGTGCGGCGTGGCGCTGGTCACCTCGGGTCCCGGCGCGACCAACGCCGTGACCGGAATCGCCACCGCCTACATGGATTCCATCCCCATGGTGGTGCTGTCCGGTCAGGTGCCGACGCCGGTGATCGGCTCGGATGCCTTTCAGGAAGTCGACACCGTGGGGATCACCCGTCCCTGCGTGAAGCACAACTTCCTGGTGCGCCGCCTCGAAGACCTGGCCGAGACCATCGCCAAGGCCTTCTACATCGCCACCACGGGGCGGCCCGGCCCGGTGGTGGTGGATATCCCCAAGGATGTCACCGACCCGAAGATCAAGATCCCCTACGTCTATCCCAAGCACATCCAGATGCGCTCCTACAGCCCGGTGGAAAAGGGCCACATGGGGCAGATCAAGAAGGCAGTGGACCTGATGCTGGCGGCCGAGCGCCCGGTCATTTATACCGGTGGCGGGGTGGTGCTGGGTGAGGCGTCGGAGGAGCTGCGGCAGCTGGTCAAGCTGACCGGCTTCCCGGTCACTAACACCTTGATGGGTCTGGGCGCCGTGCCCGGGACCGATCCGCAGTTCATCGGCATGCTCGGCATGCACGGCACCTACGAAGCCAACATGGCGATGCACGAGACCGACGTCCTGATTGCCATCGGCGCACGCTTCGACGATCGGGTGACGGGCAAGATCGCGCATTTCTGCCCGAACGCGCGCATCGTGCATGTCGACGTCGATCCGGCGTCCATCTCGAAGACAGTGCGGGTGGACGTGCCGATCGTCGGCCAGGTGAAGTCGGTCCTGCGGGACATGCTCAAACTACTGCGGGACGGCAAGCCGGCCGTCCGCAAGGACGCGCTCAAGCAGTGGTGGGAGCGTATCGATGGCTGGCGCGGCGTGCAGTGCCTGCGCTACGAGCAGGGTCCGGACAGCATCAAGCCGCAGTTTGCGATCGAGACCCTGTACCGCATCACCAGGGACAACGATTTCTACCTGACGTCGGACGTCGGCCAGCACCAGATGTTCGCGGCCCAGTTCTATCCCTTCGACAAGCCCCGCCGTTGGATCAATTCCGGAGGCCTGGGGACCATGGGCTTCGGCCTGCCGGCCGCCATGGGGGTGCAGCAGGCCTATCCGGATGCCCAGGTGTGCTGCGTTACCGGCGAGGCCAGCATCCTGATGTGCATCCAGGAAATGGCGACCTGCAAGCAGTACAACCTGCCGCTGAAGATCCTGTTGCTGAACAACGGCTACATGGGCATGGTGCGGCAGTGGCAGGAGTTCTTCTACGAGGGCCGCTATTCGCATTCCTATGTCGACGCCCTGCCGGACTTCGTCAAACTGGCGGAAAGCTTCGGGCACGTCGGCATGCGGGTGGAGCGGCCGGCTGATCTGGAGGGCGCGATGCGCGAGGCCTTCGCCATGAAGGACCGCTTCGTGTTCATGGACGTGGTCGTCGACCCGGCGGAGAACGTCTACCCCATGATCGAGGCGGGCAAGGGGCATCACGAAATGCACCTGTCCCCCCATCTGTCTTCCGACCGGGAGTTGGCCTGATGCGGCACGTCATTTCGATTCTGCTGGAAAACGAGGCGGGGGCGTTGTCGCGCGTCTCGGGTCTGTTCTCGGCCCGCGGCTACAATATCGAGTCCCTGACTGTGGCACCAACGGAGGACCGGACCCTGTCGCGCATGACCCTGGTGACGCGCGGCGACGAGGCGATCATCGAGCAAATCACCAAGCAGCTCAACAAGCTGATCGATACGGTGAAGCTGGTCGACCTGTCTGAAGGGCCCTATATCGAGCGCGAGCTGATGATGATCAAGGTGCGCGCCGAGAAAGGCATGCGCGGCGAGATGAAGCGGCTGGCCGACATCTTCCGCGGCAGCATCATCGACGTCACCGACAGCACCTACACCGTCGAGATGACCGGCGACAGCGCCAAGCTGGATGCGTTCATCGCCACCGTCGACGAGGACCTGATCCTGGAGGTGGTACGCTCCGGGCCGCTCGGCATTTCGCGCGGCAACAAGCGGCTCACCACCTGACGGACCTGGCGCCGGGCCGCCCCGCGGGCGGCGTCCCGCCAAGACCGATACGCTCAACCACTCTGGCAATTCCAACGTACCGCATCAGGAACACACCATGGCCATCAGCATCTATTACGACAAAGACTGCGACCTCTCCATTATCAAGGGCATGCAGGTTGCGATCATCGGTTACGGCTCGCAGGGCCATGCCCATGCCAACAACCTGAAGGATTCCGGGGTCGCGGTGACGGTCGCATTGCGACCGGGTTCGGGCTCGGCCGCCAAGGCCGAGGCCGCCGGTCTCAGGGTCCAGGCCGTGCCGGAGGCCGTCGCGGCTGCCGACCTGGTCATGGTGCTGACCCCGGACGAGTTCCAGTCACGCCTTTACCGGCAGGAGATCGAGCCGAACCTCAAGCAGGGCGCCACCCTGGCGTTCGCCCACGGCTTCGCCATCCACTACAACCAGATCGTGCCGCGCGCCGATCTCGACGTGATCATGATCGCGCCCAAGGCACCCGGCCACACGGTGCGCAACGAGTTCACCCGGGGCGGTGGCATTCCCGACCTGGTCGCGGTGTTTCAGGACGCCTCAGGCAGCGCCAAAGCCACGGCCCTTTCCTATGCCTCGGCGATCGGCGGTGGACGCACCGGCATCATCGAGACCAGCTTCAAGGATGAGACCGAGACCGATCTGTTCGGCGAGCAGGCGGTTCTTTGCGGCGGTGCCGTGGAACTGGTCAAAGCCGGCTTCGAGACCCTGGTCGAGGCGGGTTACGCGCCCGAGATGGCCTACTTCGAATGCCTGCACGAGCTCAAGCTGATCGTCGACCTGATGTACGAGGGCGGCATTGCCAACATGAATTACTCGATCTCGAACAACGCCGAGTTCGGTGAGTACGTGACCGGTCCCAAGGTGATCAACGAGAGCAGTCGCCAGGCGATGCGCGATGCCCTGGCCCGGATCCAGAACGGCGAGTACGCCAAGCAGTTCATTCTCGAAGGCCAGGGTAACTATCCGATGATGACCGCGCACCGGCGCAACAACGCGGCGCATCCGATCGAGGTGGTCGGGGAGCAGCTGCGCTCGATGATGCCCTGGATTCAGAAGATCGTGGACAAATCCAAGAACTGAGGACCCAAACGGCAGGGCCTGGCATAGCGGTGCCGCGGCCCTGCTGTCGCTGCTCAGCGCTGCTTGTAAAAGTCCCGCAACATATCGAGAAAGCGCGCCGCGGCAGGCGAGAGAAACTTGCCGCGGCGAGTCACTATGCCGTAGCTCCGGGTGGGAAAGTAGGCGCTCAACGGACGGCAGGCGAGTTTTTCCTGGCCGGTCAGGCACACGTCGGTGACGATCGAGATCCCCAGGCCCAGTTCGACGTATTTCTTGATGACTTCCCAGCCGCCGGCCTCCAGGGCTACCTTGAACTGCAGTCCGTGCTGGCTGAACACCAGGTCCACGATGCGCCAGGTCGACAGGTGGTGCGGGGGCAGGATCAGGCCAAAGGGCGCAATGTCTTCCAACTGGACCGCTTCCTGCGCGGCGAGTGGGTGATCAATGGGCGTGATCAGCATCGGCTCGTAACTCACCACCGGGTCGTAGTGAATGTCGTCCGGCACTTCCAGCATCGACCCGACCGCGAAATCCACTTCGTCGGCGCGGACCAGCGCCAGCCCGTCGCGGCCGGTGACGTTGTGCAGCTTCAGCTTGATGCCGGGGTAGTCGTCGGCGTAGCGCTTGGTGGTTTCGGGCAACACGTAAAGGATGGTTGACTCGCCGGCGGCGATATTCAGCTCACCGTGTTCCAGGTTGCCGACATGCGCCGAAAAGGTCTCCTGCAATTTGTCGATGCCTTCGACCAGGGGGCTGGCCAGTTGGTACAGCACCTGGCCTTCGGGTGTCAGCTTGATGCGGGGGCCACGCCGTTCGAAGACCGTGATCCCCAGTTCCCGCTCCAGGGCCTGGATCTGCAGGGTCACCGAAGGCTGGCTGAGAAACAGGGCTTCGGCGGCATCGGTGATGCTGCCTGCCTGGGCGGCGTGACAGAAAGCCCGTAACTGCTTGAGTCGATTCTGTTTGTAGTAAGGTGCTTTGCCGCTGTTCATGTCGCTTCCCTTCCCCACCGCCGCGCAGCGATCGCCAAGCCAGAATGGCTGTCAGGCCCGCATCCGAATTGAATTGGTTTTTTAAATATTAAGGATTGAAGGAATTGGCTTGTCAAATAAAGCCGCTCGGCTAGTCTTACTGCACTGCAGCAAAGTTGACTGTAAGGCTCGGACTCTTTCCGGGCGGTTGCGGCCGACGAGCCGCTGGCAGCGGAACCCGCGCCAATTCGGCTGACGGGGTCGGGACTCAAGCACCAAGACCGGGCGGGCAGGTGATTGCGGCGGATTCGAACAGCCAGCGCGAGGACGCATCCGCAGGGCAAGCCGCGGCGGACGCCGGGGCGCTGCCAGCCGCAGCCGGCCTGGTTGCGGAACAGCTGCGGTTGCTGACCGCCGCCATGAGCGACGGCGAACGCCTGCAGGTATACCGGGCGGCGGCACGGTTGCTGACCCGCACCGACCCGGCGACAGACTGATTCAGTGCAGCGCCTGCTTTGGCTGCTGCCAGACCGAGGAGATCAAGCACCATGCCGACACGCGAACAACAGATCCGGGCACTGGAACGAGACTGGGCTACCAACCCCCGTTGGACCGACGTCCGACGCGGCTACGGCGCCGCCGACGTGGTGCGCCTGCGTGGTTCCGTCCAACCCGAATACACCTACGCGAAACGCGGCGCCGAAAAGCTGTGGGACCTGGTCCGCGGCGGTGCCCGCAAAGGCTATGTGAATTCCATGGGCGCCATCACCGCCGGGCAGGCGATGCAGCAAGCCAAGGCGGGGATCGAGGCCATCTACCTGTCCGGCTGGCAGGTGGCGGCTGACGGTAACACCTCCGAGACCATGTATCCCGACCAGTCCTTGTACGCCTACGACTCGGTCCCAACCATGGTGCGGCGCATCAACAACGCCTTCAAGCGCGCCGACGAGATCCAGTGGTCGCGCGGCATCGGGCCGGGCGACGCCGGCTATGTCGACTACTTCCTGCCGATCGTGGCCGACGCCGAGGCCGGTTTCGGCGGCGTGCTCAACGCCTTCGAGCTGATGAAGAACATGATTGCCGCGGGCGCCGCCGGGGTGCACTTCGAAGACCAGCTGGCGGCGGTGAAGAAATGCGGCCACATGGGCGGCAAGGTGTTGGTGCCGACCCAGGAAGCGGTAGAGAAGCTGATCGCCGCGCGCCTGGCGGCCGACGTCATGGGGGTCCCCACCCTAGTGCTGGCACGCACCGACGCCGAGGCCGCCAACCTGCTGACCAATGATGTTGACCCCAACGACCAGCCCTTCCTGACCGGCGAGCGCACCGCCGAGGGTTTCTATCGGGTCGAGAATGGTCTGGAGCAGGCCATCAGCCGTGGCCTTGCCTACGCACCCTATGCCGACCTGGTGTGGTGCGAGACGGGCACGCCCGACCTTGGCTTTGCCCGGGAGTTCGCCACGGCGGTGCTGGCGGCCAACCCGAACAAGCTGTTGGCGTACAACTGCTCGCCGAGTTTCAACTGGAAGAAGAATCTCGACGACACGACCATCGCCGAGTTCCAGGACCGGCTCGCGGCGATGGGCTACAAGTACCAGTTCATCACCCTGGCGGGCATCCACAGCATGTGGTTCAACATGTTCGACCTCGCCTACGACTACGCCCGCGGCGAAGGCATGAAGCACTATGTCGAGAAGGTGCAGGAGCCGGAATTCGCCTCGCGCGGCAAGGGCTACACCTTCGTCTCGCACCAGCAGGAAGTCGGCGCAGGCTATTTCGACGATGTCACCACCGTGATCCAGGGCGGGGCCTCGTCGGTCACGGCCCTGACCGGATCGACCGAAGAGGCGCAGTTCTACGACAGCAAGGCCGCCCACGGTTGAGCCCCCATGGACCGCGCCCCGGTGGTCTGGCAGCCGCCGGGGTGGTCAGGGACTGACATATCCGGTCTGGGGGTCTGCCGGTTTCGACCCCTCAGCCATGCCATCCTCCAAAGCCCTGTTTGCCCCGGTTCTGCCGGGGCCTTTCTTCGCGCCCGACGGCCCGGGGTGCGCGTGACTTGCGTGGCGGCCGCGCGCCGTTTCAGTTTCCCTTACCGCGACGCAGCTGGAAGCCCAGCACCAGTTGATTGCGCAGGGCCCGCACCAATCGCAGGGTGGCAGGGTCGAGTGCCATGCCGTTGATCTGGTCGTGCTCGGCCAGCACGCAACCCACCGGGCGGCCCTGCAAGGTCAGGGGCAGGAACAGCAGCGCGCCGGCGGGACTCAGGGCGTGATACCAACTGGGGATGCCGTGTCCCGCGCGTCCCACCGACAGGTCGGCGATGTGCATGTCCGTTTGTTTTTCCAACGCCACGTGAAACAC
>JBFZDU010000252.1:0-16431 GCA_041307205.1 Gammaproteobacteria bacterium
CGTGTGCTCTTCCGATCTCTGCTGCCGCTCGCGGTCAGACGGGATCCGGTCCGATCGCTCCACCAGTTCGGCACTCACGCGCTTGAGCAGCTCCGCCAACAGAGGCGGGACGGCCCCCTGGCCGATATGGCGCAGCTTCGCGAGGCAACGCACCTCGCCCGGGCTCGGCTGCTCCGCAGGGTCCGCCGCCGTGCCACGCCGCAGCTGCTCATGCCCCCGCAACACGTCCAGAATCGAATCCACGGTGCGCGCGAATTCGGCGCCAAAGGCACCACCCTGCTGCCAGGCCACCCGGGCCTTGATGCGCACCTTTTTGGCGCCACCGGGCATGAGTAGGGAGGCCGTCAGCTCGATCGGGTCCCCGACCTGCAGCACCTGGTCAGTGTGCGGTGCGCGTTGCACCAACATCCCGCCGGTGCAGTAATCACGAATCGTACAGGTCTCGCGCGCGCCGTCCGGCCTGAGCAGCTGCGCCGGCAAACGAATCGCGTAGCGCGGATAGCGGCGCCGCTCGTGGTCCGCCGCTGTCCTTTCCTCAGTTGTGTCGTGCTCGATCATGTCCCTCCGGCTGGTCGGTCCGCCCCGCCTGCCCCGACCCTGCGCCACCCCATGGGTAACGGCCACCGAAGGGAAAACTTGGGCCGCTTGCAGCGTGCCGGGGCGGGGCCTGCCTGGCTATGCACTCAGACGGTTGTGTCAGGTCGCACGGCGATGCCGACCGGGTCGCCGAGTCGCAGCGCCAGGGCCTCCTGCGCCCGGCCCCGATTTACCGCGATCTCGACCAGGCCGCAGGAGTTTGGGTACCAAAAACACGCGCCCGAAGGCACGGCCGCAAACATCGGCGCCGAGCGAATCTCCCTCCCGGCGCAGCGCAACACCGCATGCCGGTCCAGGTCGGCCCCGGCAATCCCGGTATAGGCATTGCCATAGTGGTCGAAGTAGATGATTTCGGGGAGTTCGTCCGGCCAGTCGGCGCCGACCATGGCGCCCGGCGGCAATTCGGTGCGCGGCAGCGCCACGCCCGACAACAGCCGGGCCGCGGCCGGCGCAAACAGGTCGCGGCCATGAAAGCTGGGGGCAAGCCGCGGCGGTGTCCAGTCGATGCGCGCCACGCTGACCCGGGTCGCCCGCGCCGCGACCCGCGCCATCAGGCCATTGTCCGGCCCGACCAGCAGCCGGCCGTCGGCCTCGACCACCAGCGGCAGGCGTGCGGTCCCGACACCCGGGTCCACCACGGCCACCACGGTGGCAGCCTCCGGAAGCTCGGCCAGCAGGGCGGCGAGCAGGTAAGCACCGGCGCGCGGGTCGGCACAGGGGGCATTGCTCAGGAGGTTGAGGACTCGCGCATCCGGCGCGAGTTGCAGCATCGCCGCTTCCATCTGCGCCAGATACGGACCCTCGGCGCCGAAGTCGGTGAACAGGAATACCAGGGGTGAAGCGCCGGCCATGCGGCAAATTCTAGTCCGTTCGTGCTGTCGGTCGCTGCCACCCGCGACCCTGCGCGTCCCCCTAAAAGCGAACCGGGCCCCAAGGCCCAGTCGTAACAACTGCCGCTGCGCTGCGGCCGGCTTATTCGGCAGCGGCCTCGGGCGCCGGCCGATCGACCAATTCGACGTAAGCCATCGGCGCTTTGTCTCCCGGCCGATAACCGCATTTGAGGATCCTCAGGTAGCCGCCGGGGCGGGCCTGATAGCGCGGACCCAGTTCGCTGAACAGTTTGCCGACCGCGGCGTTGCTGCGCAGACGGGCGAATGCCAGGCGGCGCTTGGCCACACTGTCTTCCTTGGCCATGGTGATCAGCGGCTCCGCGACCCGACGCAACTCCTTGGCCTTGGGCAAGGTGGTCTTGATCAGCTCGTGTTCAATCAGCGATGCCGCCATGTTGCGGAACATGGCCTTGCGGTGCGAGCTGTTACGGTTCAGCTGCTTGCCGGCTTTGCGGTGACGCATGGCTCGACTTCCTCAGATGCTAAAGTGCGTTAGTGGCGAAGCGGTCACTTCGCCATAAGTTCTTCAAGGTTCTCGGGCGGCCAGTTTTCCAGGCGCATGCCGAGTGACAGACCACGGGTGGCCAGCACATCCTTGATCTCGGTGAGCGATTTCTTGCCCAGGTTGGGCGTCTTGAGCAGCTCCACCTCGGTGCGCTGAATCAGGTCGCCGATCAGGAAGATGTTTTCAGCCTTCAGGCAATTCGCCGAGCGTACCGTCAGTTCCAGGTCGTCGACCGGGCGCAGCAGGATGGGATCCACCGGGGGTTCGCCCGGGACCGGTTCGGGCAAGCCACCAGGCGTCTCGTCCAACTTGACGAAGGCCGACAGCTGATCCTGGAGGATGGTCGCGGAGCGCCGGATCGCCTCCTCCGGATCTATGGTGCCGTTGGTCTCTATGTCGATAACCAAGCGGTCCAGATCCGTGCGCTGCTCCACGCGAGCCGCCTCTACGGCATAGGCTACGCGGGTCACCGGACTGAAAGATGCGTCCAGCTGCAGGTGCCCGATCGGTCGGTCCTCGCCCGTCGGGTTGTCCCGCACCGCGGCGGCGACATAACCGCGGCCACGCTGCACCTTGAGGGTCATGTTGAGCACGCCCTTGTCGGTCAGATGCGCAATCACCAGTTCGGGGTTCCGGATCTCGACGCCGTGCGTCAGTTCGATGTCGCCGGCGGTCACCACTGCGGGACCCTTGGCCTTGAGCGTCACGGTCGCCTCGGTGCGGTCCTCCATGGAAATGGCAATTTCCTTGAGATTTAGCAGGATCTCCAGCACGTCTTCCTGCACGCCCTCGATGGCGCTGTACTCGTGCAGCACGCCTTCCATCTCTGCCTCGGTGATCGCGCAGCCGGACATGGACGACAGCAGGATGCGACGCAATGCGTTGCCCAGCGTGTGCCCGAAACCCCGCTCCAGGGGTTCCAAAGAAACCTTGGCGTGGCGTGCGTTCACCGTCTGTACATTGACGATGCGCGGCTTGAGGAATTCGGTAACGGATTCCACCATGAATGCTCCCCGGGACCTCGTTGTCCTTATTTGGAATAGAGTTCGACGATCAACTGTTCGTTGATTTCGGCGGGCAGTTCGGCACGATCCGGAAAACGCTTGAACGTCCCCGACATCGCCTTGCCGTCGACATCTATCCACTCGGGAAAGCCGTATTGTTCGGCCAGCGCCAAGGCATTCTTGATCCTACCCTGATCCTTGGCCTTCTCCCGTACCGTGACCACGTCCTCCGGACTCACCTGGAAGGACGCGATGCTGACCACGCGGCCGTTGACCGCGATCGCCTTGTGGCTGACCAGTTGGCGCGCTTCGGAACGGGTGCTGCCAAAGCCCATGCGATAGACCACGTTGTCCAAGCGGCGCTCCAGGGTGCGCAGCAGATTTTCACCCGTGGGGCCCTTCGCCCGGTCCGCGCCCTGGTAATAGTTGCGGAACTGCCGCTCCAGGATGCCGTAAAGCCGTTTGACCTTCTGCTTCTCGCGCAGCTGCACACCATAGTCCGACAAGCGGCGGCGCCGGTCGCCCTGTTGGCCCGGCTGCTTTTCCATGTTGCATTTGGAGTCGATGGCGCGTACGCGACTCTTCAGGTACAGGTCTGTACCTTCGCGGCGCATCAATTTACATTTGGGTCCTATATACCTGGCCATGTTCTCAACTCCGGGTCAGACGCGACGCTTCTTGGGCGGACGGCAGCCGTTGTGCGGGATCGGCGTCACGTCGGAAATGCTGGTGATCTTGAAACCGGCGTTATTCAGCGCGCGCACCGCGGATTCGCGCCCGGGGCCCGGCCCCTTGACGTTCACGTCCAGATTCTTGACCCCATATTCTTTGGCCGCCTGGCCGCAGCGGTCGGCTGCCACCTGCGCTGCGAACGGGGTGCTCTTACGCGAACCGCGGAAGCCGGAACCGCCCGAGGTCGCCCAGCACAGCGCATTGCCCTGCCGGTCGGTGATCGTGATGATCGTATTGTTGAAAGACGCGTGGATATGCGCCACACCGTCGGTAACCGACTTTTTGACCTTTTTGCGCGTGCGGGTCGTCGTGGGTTTGGCCATGAAATTGGTCCTGCTGAATCCGGCTTATTTCTTGATCGGACGCCGCGGACCCTTGCGGGTACGTGCGTTGGTACGGGTGCGCTGACCGCGCAGCGGCAAGCCGCGACGGTGACGGATACCGCGGTTGCAGCCGAGGTCCATCAGGCGCTTGATACTCATCGAGACTTCACGGCGAAGATCGCCTTCGACCGAAAATTTCGCCACTTCGCCACGCAGGCGTTCGACTTCGTCTTCGCTCAACTCGATGACCTTACGGTTCGGCAGAACGCCGGCAGCCGCACAGATCTCGGCGGCGCGGGTGCGGCCGATGCCATAGATGGAGGTAAGCGCGATGACTGTGTGCTTACGATCCGGAATGTTGACGCCTGCGATGCGGGCCATCCTGTCTCTCTCCTGGGTTCCGCCGTTTTGCGGGCGGCGCACGAAAACGCCGAAGTTTATCCCGTTGAACGACTTACTTCAATCTTTTGCTGCCGATCAACCCTGGCGCTGCTTGTGTCGCGGATCGGTGCAGATGACCCGCACCACGCCACGACGCTTGATGATCCTGCAGTTGCGGCAGAGTTTCTTAACGGATGCACGAACTTTCATTGATTTGACTCCGAGACCAACAGGCCCATCAGCGCAGCATGCCTGTGCCGCCGTAGCCCTTTAGATTTGCCTTCTTCATCAGCCCCTCGTACTGATGCGACATCAGGTGCGCCTGGACCTGCGCCATGAAGTCCATCACCACGACCACCACGATCAGCAGCGAGGTGCCACCGAAATAGAAGGGGACACCCCAACCGACGATCAGGAACTCCGGCAGCAGGCACACGCCGGTGATGTAAATGGCGCCAGCCAGCGTCAGGCGCGACATCACGCCGTCGATGTACTTGGCCGTCTGCTCGCCGGGCCGGATGCCGGGAATGAACGCGCCCGAGCGCTTGAGGTTGTCCGCCGTCTCCCGCGAATTGAACACCAGGGCGGTGTAGAAAAAGCAAAAGAAGATGATGGCGCTCGCGTACAGCACGACATACACCGGCTCTCCCGGAGACAGCTTGGCGATGATGTCCTGCAACCAGCGCATGTTATCGGCGCTGCCCGCCCAGGACGCCAGGGTCGTGGGGAAGAGAATGATGCTCGATGCGAAGATCGGCGGAATCACGCCGGCCATGTTCAGCTTCAGCGGCAGGTGACTGCTCTGCGCGGCATACACGCGGCGCCCCTGCTGGCGCTTGGCGTAGTTGACCGTGATGCGCCGCTGCCCGCGTTCGACGAATACCACGAACGCGGTGACCGCAATCGCCAGGAGGAACAGGAACAGCGCAAACAAGGCATTCATCTCGCCGTTGCGCACCAATTCGACCACCGACCCGAATGCGCTGGGCAGGCCCGCCACGATTCCGGCGAAAATGATCATCGAGATCCCGTTGCCCAGCCCGCGCTCGGTGATCTGTTCGCCCAGCCACATCAGGAACATGGTCCCGGTGACGAGGGACACGGTGGCGGTGAACACGAAGCCCGGGCCGGTCTGCACCACATAAGTCATACCGGAGATGGCTTGCCCCTGCAGGCTCACCGAGATCCCGATCGCCTGAAAGGTTGCCAGTACGACCGTACCGTAGCGGGTGTACTGTGTGATCTTGCGGCGCCCGGATTCACCTTCTTTCTTCAACTGTTCGAGCTTGGGGACCACGGCCGACATCAGCTGCATGATGATGGAGGCCGAGATGTACGGCATGATCCCCAACGCCAGCAGCGACGCACGCTCCAGCGCTCCGCCCGAGAACATGTTGAACATGTCCAGGATGGTGCCTTGTTGCTGGGTGAAGAACTCCGCCAGCGCGGCCGGGTTCACCCCGGGCACCGGTATAAATGTGCCGATGCGGTAGACGATGAGTGCGCCGAGCAGGAAAAACACCCGCTGACGCAACTCCGTCAACTGCCCCAGTTGCACCCCACCCGGTAGACTTGGATTGGCGGCCATAGCTCTTCATCCCCTCCCGGCTGGTCGATCAGTCCTCGACTTTACCACCGGCCGCCGCAATGGCCGCACGCGCACCCTTGGTGGCGCCCAGACCCTTGATCGTCACGGCCTTGGTGATTTTTCCCGACAGAATCACCTTCGCCCGCAACACGGTACGCGGCAATACGTTGGCGGTGTATAGGGCCTCCAGATCGACCACCTCAGTGCCGGGCTTGGCCAGCTCGTCGAGACGGATCTCACCGGTCACCATCGCTTTGCGCGAACGGAAGCCGACCTTGGGCAGCCGCCGTTGCAGCGGCATCTGGCCGCCTTCGAAGCCGACCTTGTGGAAGCCGCCGGCCCGCGACTTCTGGCCCTTGTGGCCGCGGCCGCCGGTCTTGCCCAAGCCACTGCCGATGCCGCGCCCGAGACGCTTTTTGTCCGGCCGACTGCCGTCCACGGGTTTGAGCGTGTTCAGACGCATCTCAGGCCTCCTCGACCACTGTGACCATGTAGGACACTTTGTTGAGCATGCCGCGCGTAGCCGGCGTGTCCTCGACTTCCACCACCTGGTGCATGCGCCGCAGCCCCAGGCCACGCACGCAGTCGCGGTGGTTCTTGAGCCGACCGTGCACGGAGCGCACCAGCGTAACCGTCATGGTTTTCTTTTCGGTCATGGCTGCTTACCCCAGGATCTCTTCGACCGTCTTGCCGCGCTTGGCGGCCACCTCTTCAGGACCGTTGATCGCGGCCAAGCCGTTCATGGTGGCACGCACCACGTTCATCGGGTTGTTGGTCCCGATGCATTTGGCCAGCACGTTGTGCACGCCGACCACCTCGAACACTGCGCGCATGGCGCCGCCGGCAATGATCCCCGTGCCCTCGGAGGCGGGCTGCATGTACACCTTGGCGGCGCCGTGGCGGCCGATCACCGGGTAGTGCACGGTGTCACCGCGCAGGTTCATTTTTTTCATGCCGCGGCGGGCCGAATCCATCGCCTTCTGGATCGCAACGGGCACCTCTTTGGCCTTGCCGGTGCCGAAACCCACTTTGCCGTTGCCGTCTCCGACCACGACCAGCGCTGAAAATCCGAACACCCGGCCGCCCTTCACCACCTTGGCCACACGGTTCACGGCGATCAGTTTCTCCAGGAGATCGTCGCCTGCGGGCTTCGCGTCAAAACTTGCCATCGATTACTCCTCAGAACTCCAGCCCGTTTTCCCGGGCCGCGTCCGCCAGCGCCTTCACGCGCCCGTGATAACGGAAGCCCGAACGATCGAACGCCACCTGCGCCACACCGGCCGCCTTGGCGCGTTCCGCGATCAGTTTCCCGACCACCGTTGCCGCGCTTGCGTTGCCCTTGGATCCCTCGATCTCGCCGGCGACGCCCTTGTCCAGCGTGGACGCGGAGGCCACCACCTGGGAGCCGTTCGGCGCGATCACCTGGGCGTAGATATGGCGCGGCGTGCGATGCACGCAGAGCCGATGGACGCCCAGCTCCCGTATTTTTGCCCGGGCCTTCCGGGCGCGACGCATGCGACTTGCTTTCTTGTCCATCGTCCTACCCCTTACTTCTTCTTCGCTTCCTTACGGATGACCGTCTCATCCGAGTAGCGAACGCCTTTGCCCTTGTACGGTTCCGGTGGCCGGTAGCCGCGAATTTCGGCGGCAACCTGGCCAACGCGCTGTTTGTCCGAGCCGGAGACCAGGATCTCGGTCTGGGTCGGTGTTTCAATCGTGATGCCCTCAGGCACCGGGTAGCTGACCGGGTGCGAGAAACCGAGACTCAGGTTGAGGGTCCGGCCCTGCGCCTGAGCGCGATAGCCCACCCCGACCAACTGTAGCTTTTTCTGGAATCCCTGGCTCACGCCTTTGACCACATTGGCCAGCAGCGCGCGCATGGTTCCCGCCATGGCCCAGCCGGCCTTGCTATTGCTGAGCGGCTTAACCCGGAGTTCGGCGCCCTCCTGAACCACCTCGATATCGGGGTGGATGGCCAGTTCCAGCGTACCTTTTGCGCCCTTGGCGGTGACTTTGCCGCCACTGATGGCGACATTGACGCCGGATACAACGGGGACTGGCGCTTTCGCGACGCGTGACATGTCTTGTCCTCCCCGGATCAGGCGACGTAGGCGAGGACTTCGCCGCCGTGGCCCTGTTTGCGGGCCTCGCGGTCAGTCATCACGCCCTTGGACGTGGAAACGATGGTGATACCGAGCCCGCCGCGAACTTTCGGCAGATCCTGCTGGCCTTTATAGATGCGCAGGCCCGGCCGACTCACCCGCCGGATTACCTCTATGACCGGGCGACCCTGGAAATACTTCAGGGTCACCTCCAGCAAGGGCTTACCCTCGTTGTCGCTGGTGGCAAAATCCTGGATGTAGCCCTCGTCCTTCAAGACCTGGGCGATGGACGCTTTCAGCCTCGACGACGGCATGACTACGGTTTGCTTGCCAGCGCTTTGGCCGTTGCGAATGCGGGTCAGCATATCCGCTACGGGATCCGACATGCTCATGCGGCACTCCTGGGGTCAGCCCGCCGGGGGACGGCGCGATACCCGAATTGACAAAAGGGCTCCCCCAGCGAGGGAGCCCGGCAGATTAACTGAACTTGTCGGGGAAGTCCAGCCTCCCCGACTGCAGTTGCTTTACCAGCTCGACTTCTTCAGCCCGGGCACGTCGCCGCGCATTGCCGCTTCGCGCAACTTGTTGCGGCACAGACCGAACTTACGGTAGACCGCGTGCGGCCTGCCGGACAGGCGGCAGCGCCGCTGCTGTCGCGTCGGACTGGCATCACGCGGCAGCTTCTGCAGCTTCAGCACGGCTACATCTATGTCTGCGTCTGACGCGGAACGATTGTTGATGACCGCCTTGAGTTCATCGCGTTTCTTCGCCAGCCTTTCTGCTGCCTGGACGCGGCGCTTCTCGCGGGCCCACATGCTCTTCTTGGCCATAAATCCTACTTCCGCTACTTGATCGGGAAATTGAAACCTTCGAGCAGCGCACGCGCCTCCTCGTCGGTTCGGGCACTGGTGGTGATGGTGATGTCCATACCCCGGATCGCGTCGACCTTGTCGTAGTCGATCTCGGGGAAGATGATCTGTTCCTTCACACCCATGCTGTAGTTGCCCTGACCATCGAAGGACTTACCCGACAGGCCGCGGAAGTCGCGGATACGCGGGATGGCAATATTCACCAGCCGATCCAGGAACTCGTACATCCGGTCGCGCCGCAAGGTGACCATGCAGCCAACCGGCCAGCCGTCGCGGATCTTGAATGCCGCCACCGACTTGCGGGCACGGGTCACCACGACCTTCTGGCCAGCGATCTTTTCCATGTCGCCGACCGCGAACTCCATGACCTTCTTATCGCCAACCGCTTCGCCGACCCCCATGTTCAGGGTGATCTTCTCGATCCTGGGCACCTGCATGACGCTCGTGTACCCGAACTTCTGCATCAGTTCGGGGACGACCTTTTCTCTATAGACCTGTTGTAACCTTGCCATCGGACTCTATGCCTCAGACGTCCACGACTTCGCCGTTGGACTTGAACACCCGCACCTTGCGCCCATCGTCGAGCATCTTGAAGCCGACCCGGTCGCCCTTGCCTGCCGTCGGGTTGAACACCGCCACATTCGAAACGTGCAGAGGCATTTCTTTCTCGACGATTCCCCCCTGCTCGCCCTTGGCCGGGTTCGGCTTGACGTGCTTGCGGGCCAGATTGATGTTCTCGACCACGACGCGTTCGTCGTCGATTACGCGCAGCACCGTGCCGCGTTTGCCCTTGTCTTTTCCGGCGAGAACGAGAACGTCGTCGCCCTTGCGAATCTTGCGTGCCATGACTGGAGCCCTCAGAGCACTTCCGGTGCGAGCGAGATGATTTTCATGAAACGCTCGCTACGCAGTTCACGGGTCACCGGGCCAAAGATGCGGGTCCCGATGGGCTGCAGCTGGTTGTTGAGGAGCACCGCCGCGTTGCCGTCGAAACGGATCAGCGATCCGTCCGGGCGGCGCACACCTTTGCGGGTCCGCACCACCACGGCATTGTACACGTCGCCCTTCTTGACCTTGCCGCGCGGGATAGCGTCCTTCACGGACACCTTAATGACGTCCCCAATCCCGGCATACCGCCGCTTGGAGCCACCGAGTACCTTGATGCACTGAACGCTCTTTGCCCCACTGTTGTCGGCAACGTTCAGCAATGTCTGCATCTGGATCATGACACTACCCCAACTGAATCATTTCTAGTGCTTGCGAAATCGCTTCAGACCGGCCGTTCGACCAGTTTGATGAAACGCCACTTTTTGGACTTGGACAGCGGCCGGCACTGCTCAACGATCACGACGTCACCCATCTGACATTCGTTATTCTCGTCATGGGCGTGCACCTTGGTCGACCGCCGTACGAACTTGCCGTAAATCGGGTGCTTCACGCGCCGTTCGATCAGGACGGTGACGGTCTTGTCCATCTTGTCGCTCACGACCCGCCCTTGCAGGATGCGGTTGCTAACAGTCTGTTCGTCCATCATTCACCCGCCTTGCGTTGTTCGCTCATCACGGTTTTAACGCGCGCAATGTTGCGACGCACCTGGTGC
Source organism: Gammaproteobacteria bacterium (assembly GCA_041307205.1). GTDB lineage: Bacteria > Pseudomonadota > Gammaproteobacteria > Chromatiales > Chromatiaceae > JARRQB01. The sequence continues at coordinate 10,592 of JBFZDU010000252.1, forward strand.
ATCAGGTGCGGCCGGCTCAATTGACCGCCGCCCTGCTGCATCCGCAGGTTGAACTGCTCTTTCAACAGTTCGTGCAGCGTGTCCCGCAATTCCGAGGGCTGCTTGCCCCGAAGTTCACTCACTTTCATCACAGAATCACCCGTTTGACAAAGGCGGTCTGCACCGGCAGTTTGGCCGCGGCGAGCTTGAAGGCCTCGCGTGCCAGTTCTTCGGTAACGCCCTCGATCTCATACAACATACGGCCAGGCTGGACCAGGGCTACCCAGTACTCAACATTGCCCTTGCCCTTACCCATGCGTACTTCCAGCGGCTTCTTGGTGATCGGCTTGTCCGGGAACACCCGGATAAACAACTTGCCGCCGCGCTTCACATGGCGGCTTATCGTGCGGCGAGCCGCCTCGATCTGGCGAGCGGTCAGGCGGCCACGGCCGGTGGCCTTGAGCCCGAAATCGCCAAAGCTGACCGTGCTGCCGGACACCGCCAGGCCGCGGTTGCGCCCGGTGTGCTGTTTACGGAACTTGGTACGTTTCGGCTGCAGCATCTCTCTTAACCCCTTGCACCGGCGGCCTTCTTGCCTTTCGGGGCGGCCGCATCGGTGTCGCGTGCCGGTTCGTCGCCGAACACCTCGCCCTTGAACACCCAGGTCTTGACGCCAATGACACCATAGGTGGTATGTGCTTCGGCGAAACCGTAGTCAATGTCTGCACGCAGCGTGTGCAGCGGTACGCGGCCCTCGCGATACCACTCACTGCGAGCGATCTCGGCGCCGTTCAGACGCCCGGCGACATTCACCTTGATGCCTTCCGCACCCAGACGCATGGCGTTCTGCACGGCGCGCTTCATGGCGCGGCGGAACATGATGCGCCTCTCCAACTGCTGCGCGATACCTTCGGCCACCAACTGTGCGTCCAGTTCCGGCTTGCGGATCTCCTCGATGCTGATATGCACCGGGATGCCCATAAGTGCGGAAACCTCTTTGCGCAGCGCGTCGATGTCCTCGCCCTTCTTGCCGATAACCAGACCCGGCCGCGCAGTATGAACGGTGATGTGCGCGTTCTTGGCCGGGCGGTTGATCTGGATGCGGCTGACCGACGCCTGCGACAGACGCTTCTTCAGAAACTCGCGCACCTGGAGATCCGTGATCAGCAGGTCAGCATAGTGCTTGCTGTCGGCGTACCACTTGGACGTCCAGTCCTTCGTGATGCCAAGCCGGAACCCGATCGGATGTACTTTTTGTCCCATAACTCTCGCCTGCTTACTCGTCGGCCACAGTCACAGTGATGTGGCTGGTGCGTTTCAGGATGCGCGACCCACGGCCTTTGGCGCGTGCATGCATGCGTTTCATGGTTGGCCCCTCGTCCACCATGATGGCCTTGACCTTCAATTCGTCTACGTCGGCGCCTTCGTTGTTCTCGGCATTGGCGATGGCCGAATCCAGCACCTTCTTCACCAGCAAGGCGCTCTTTTTCTTGCTGAACGTCAGTAAGTTCAGCGCCTGCTCTACCGGCAGGCCACGAATCTGGTCAGCGACCAATCGACCCTTTTGGGCGGAAACGCGCGCATAGCGAAGTTTTGCGAAAGCCTGCATCTCGCTCTCCCCTTAACGCTTGGCTTTCTTGTCTGCCGCGTGCCCGCGATAGGTGCGGGTCAGGGCAAACTCGCCGAGCTTGTGGCCGACCATGTTTTCGGATACCAGCACCGGCACGTGCTGCCGGCCATTGTGCACCGCGATGGTGAGACCCACCATCTCCGGCAACACCATGGAGCGGCGCGACCAGGTCTTGATGGGCCGACGGTCGTTGGCCGCCACTGCCGCCTCAACCTTCTTGGCGAGGTGGTGGTCGACGAACGGCCCCTTGCGAATCGAACGTGGCATTCTCTATTACCTCACACCTGCTTACTTGCGCCGACGGTCGCGCACGATGTACTGGTCGGTACGCTTGTTCTTGCGGGTCTTGTAACCCTTGGTCGGCACGCCCCACGGGCTGACCGGGTGCCGGCCCCCCGAGGTACGGCCTTCGCCACCGCCATGCGGATGGTCGACCGGGTTCATGACCACGCCGCGCACGGTCGGACGGACGCCGCGCCAGCGCGTAGCGCCGGCCTTGCCGAGTTTGCGCAGGCTGTGCTCCGAGTTGCCAACCTCGCCGATGGTGGCACGGCAATCAGAGTGCACCTTGCGCATCTCGCCGGAGCGCAGCCGCAGCGTCGCGTAATTTCCTTCGCGGGCAACCAACTGCACCGCGGCGCCGGCACTTCGTGCCAGCTGCGCGCCCTTGCCGATCTTCAACTCCACACAGTGCACCTGTGTACCGACCGGAATGTTGCGCAGCGGCAGGCAGTTGCCCGGCGCAATCGGCGAATCCACACCCGACTGCAGGGCCGACCCGGCCTGGATTCCGCGCGGCGCGATAATATAGCGCCGTTCGCCGTCGGCATACTTCAGCAGGGCGATATGCGCGGTGCGGTTCGGATCATATTCGAGCCGCTCCACCACCGCCCCGATACCGTCCTTGTCCCGCTTGAAGTCTATGATCCGGTAGCGCTGCTTGTGGCCACCGCCGATGTGGCGGGTGGTGATGCGCCCGAGATTGTTACGCCCACCGGACTTGGCCTTCGTCTCGAGCAACGGCTCGTAGGGCGCGCCCTTGTGCAGGCCATCCCCCGTCACCTTCACTACGAAGCGACGGCCGGCCGATGTCGGTTTGGTTTTTACGACTGGCATGATTCTGTCTACTCACTCGTCTGATAGGTTTTCCAGACGTCTAGCGCCGCATCACTGCGCGGCGAAGTCGATGTCGTGGCCTTCCTTGAGCCGAACCAGCGCCTTCTTCCAATCGGAGCGCCGGCCAAGGGCAGCGCCGAAGCGCTTGTTCTTGCCTTTCACCGTCACGGTGCGTACGTCCTCGACCTCGACGTCGAACAGCATCGCAACCGCCTGGGCAATTTCGGGTTTGGTGGCATTCTTCGTCACCTTGAAGGTGAACTGCCGCGCCCGATCCGCCGCCAGGGCACTCTTCTCGGAGACCACCGGGGCCAGCAATATCTTCAGCAAGCGTTCTTTGCTCATACCAAGCGCTCCTCGAGCTGCTTCAGGGCGCCTGCAGTCATCAGCACCTTGCCGAACCCGACCAGGCTCACGGGGTCCAGTTCCACCACCGAACGCACGTCGACGTGGTACAGGTTACGCGCCGCCAGCAGCAAGTTGTCTTCCAGCGTCTCCAGCACGATCAGGACGTCATTCAGCCCCAGTTGGCGGAGCTTCCCAACGAGTTCCTTGGTCTTGGGTGCGTCAATGGCAAAACCGTCCACCACCACCAAGCGCTCCTGCCGCACCAGCTCCGAGAGAATCGAGCGCAGCGCGCCCTGATACATCTTCCGGTTGACCTTTTGCTCGTAGTTCCGCGGTCGCGCGGCAAACGTCACGCCGCCACCGCGCCACAGGGGGCTGCGGCTGGTACCGGCGCGGGCGCGACCGGTACCCTTCTGCCGCCACGGCTTGATGCCGCCGCCACTGACGTCCGAGCGCGTCTTCTGCGCCTTGGTCCCAGCCCGGCCACCGGCCATGTAGGCGGTCACCACCTGGTGCACCAGAGACTGTTTGAAATCGGCGCCGAACACGGCATCCGAAACCTGGATCGTCGACCCGCCTTGTACGTTCAGGTCCATCACATTCAACCTTTCGCTTTGCGCTTCACGGACGGCGTGACGACCACGTCACCGCCACGGGAACCGGGCACGGCGCCCTTGATCAGGAGCAGGTTGCGTTCGGCATCCACCCGGACCACTTGCAGGTTCTGAACGGCGACCTGCTCGTTGCCCATGTGGCCCGCCATCTTCTTGCCCTTGAACACGCGTCCCGGGGTCTGATTCTGACCGATGGAACCGGGGGCACGGTGCGAACGCGAGTTACCGTGGGTCATGTCCTGGGTGCGGAAGTTGTACCGCTTTACCGGACCCTGGAAGCCCTTTCCCTTGGAAACCCCGCGCACGTCCACGTGCTGGCCCGCGGCAAAGATGTCCACCTTGATCTCCCCGGCCAGCGCCGGCGCCTCGGCGGCATCCACGCGGAACTCGTGCAGGCCATTCCCGGCCTCCACGCCCGCCTTGGCGTAATGGCCCGCGAGCGGCTTGTTCACCCGGCTCGCCTTGCGGCTGCCATAGGCCACCTGCACCGCGCTGTAGCCATCCTGCTCGGCGGTTCGGACCTGGGTCACGCGGTTCGGCGTCACCTCGATGACGGTGACCGGGATCGACGCACCGTCTTCGGTGAAGATGCGCGTCATGCCGGCTTTGCGGCCGATTACTCCGATTGCCATGTCTGTTTCCTCAGTTCAGCTTGATCTGAACGTCCACACCGGCGGCCAGATCGAGCTTCATCAGGGCATCCACGGTCTTGTCCGTGGGGTCCACGATGTCCATCAGGCGCTTGTGGGTCCGGATCTCGTACTGGTCGCGCGCGTCCTTGTTGACGTGTGGCGACACCAGCACCGTGTAACGCTCGAGCTTGGTCGGCAGCGGGATGGGACCCAGGACCTGTGCGCCGGTGCGCTTGGCCGTGTCCACAATCTCCTTCGCCGACTGATCGATCAGGCGATGATCAAAGGACTTGAGACGGATGCGAATACGTTGACCGTTCATAGTTGTCACTCGATAACCTTGGCGACGACGCCGGCGCCCACGGTGCGGCCGCCTTCACGGATCGCGAACCGCAGCCCATCTTCCATCGCGATCGGCGCAATCAGCTTCACCACCATCTTCACGTTGTCACCCGGCATCACCATCTCGATGCCCTCGGGCAACTCGCACGCCCCCGTCACGTCCGTCGTCCGGAAGTAAAACTGCGGCCGGTAACCGTTGAAAAACGGCGTGTGCCGACCACCCTCTTCCTTGCCCAAAATGTAAACCTCGGCCTCAAAGTGCGTGTGCGGCGTGATCGACCCCGGCTTCGCCAGCACCTGACCCCGCTCCACATCGTCCCGCTTGGTCCCGCGCAGCAACACCCCGATGTTGTCACCCGCCTGCCCCTGATCCAGCAGCTTGCGAAACATCTCCACGCCCGTGCAGGTGGTCTTGACCGTATCGTGGATACCCACGATCTCGATCTCTTCCCCCACCTTCACGATCCCGCGCTCCACCCGGCCCGTCACCACCGTGCCACGGCCCGAAATCGAAAACACGTCCTCGATCGGCATCAGGAACGGCTTCTCAATGTCACGCACCGGCTCCGGTATGTACGAGTCCAGCGCGTCCACCAGCTTCTCGATCGACGGCACCCCAATCTCCGAGGTGTCCCCCTCGAGCGCCTTGAGCGCCGAACCCGTCACGATCGGCGTGTCGTCACCAGGGAAATCGTACGAGCTCAACAGCTCCCGCACTTCCATCTCCACCAGCTCCAACAGCTCGGCGTCGTCCACCATGTCGGCCTTGTTCAGGTACACCAAAATGTACGGCACACCCACCTGACGCGACAGCAGAATGTGCTCGCGCGTCTGCGGCATCGGGCCGTCCGCCGCCGACACCACCAGGATCGCACCGTCCATCTGCGCCGCACCCGTGATCATGTTCTTCACATAGTCCGCGTGTCCGGGGCAGTCCACGTGCGCGTAGTGCCGCTTCGCCGACTCGTATTCCACGTGCGCCGTCGCGATCGTGATCCCGCGCTCGCGTTCCTCCGGCGCGTTGTCAATCTGGTCGTAGGCCTTCGCCTCACCGCCGAATTTCTTCGCCTGGACCACCGTGATCGCCGCCGTCAGCGTCGTCTTGCCGTGGTCAACGTGACCAATCGTCCCTACGTTGACGTGCGGTTTCTTGCGTTCAAATTTTGCCTTCGACATTGC
>JBFZDU010000253.1:0-2822 GCA_041307205.1 Gammaproteobacteria bacterium
CTCGATCACCACCCGGTGCGGTTCGATACGCACCCGGATCCGTCCGGTATCCGTGTACGCATAGGCGTTGCGCAGCAGGTTGCCCAGCAGGACTGCGACCACGGCCGGCGGCGCGTTCACCAGCAGCCGGCAGGTCGCGGCGCTGTGTAACTCGATCGGCTTCTGTCCCGCCAGCAGCGGTAGCCTCTCCAACTCGGCGCCAAGGATCTCGTTCACACAGACAGGCTCCCGGGCGAGTATCGGGTCGGCCTCGCGCGCCAGCAGCAGGAAGGCCTCGACCAGGCCCTGCATGTCGCGCGCGGCGCGCCCGATGCGCTCGACGCCGGTGCGCCCGGCGCCGGACAGCGTCGGGTCTGCCAGCAGCAGGTCCGTGGCGATGCGGATGACCGTGAGCGGCGTCCGCAGCTCATGGCTGGCATCACGCGTGAAATTCCGCTCGCGCTCGACGAATGCCCGGAGGCGCCGGGCGAAGCCCTCCAGGGCGGTCGCCAGGACGCGCACTTCCTGGTCGGCGTCGGGCGCCAGGTTCGCGGGCGCAAAGGCCGAGGGGTCCGGGGCATCGGGATCGAGCCGGTTTACCTCGCGTGCCAGCCAGCTGACTGGGGACACGGCCCGGTGCGATGCCCGATAGGCCAACCACACCGAGAGATACAGCAACAGCAACACCAGCACCAGCGGCACCAGCCCGAAATAGGCGGCGAGTTCGTTGACGCGTTCGCTGTCGAACACCAGGTACAGGCGCTGCCCGGCGCGCTCGGCCACGTACACCGTAGTCGCTGCGGCCGTGCCCGGCAGGTCATGGAAACCGGCGTCGAGGCCGCGCAGCTCGGCCGGCAGCCGGGCCGCGTCTGGTGCTGCCGCCAGGAAGCCCCGCAGATTGCGCGTATCGGGCAGGGCCGCCTGCGGGTCGCGGGCATGCCGCGTCCAAAAGTATTCTGCCTCCTGGCGCAAGGCTTCAGTTACCAGGACCTGCTGCAGGATCGCTGCCGCCAGGTACACGCCGACCACGGCGGCCACGCTGATGGCGGCGGCCTGCAGCAGGAAAGCGCGGTTCAGCCGCCGCTTCAGTCCGCCTTCAGTGCGCATCCGGATCGGCCAGGCGATAACCGGCACCCTGCACTGTGTGTAGCAGCGGCCTGTCGAAGGGTTTGTCCAGCACCTTGCGCAGGCTGTACAGGTGGCTGCGCAGGGCGTCGCTGTCGGGTAGGTCGTCGCCCCAGACCGCGCGCTCCAGGTCACGGCGGCTCACCACCCGCGGCGCGGCCCGCATCAGGATCGTCAACAGTTTCAGCGTGATCGGCGTCAGTGCCAGAGGTCGGCCGGCGCGCTGTGCCTCCAGCGTGCCGGTGTCCAGCGTCAGCTCGCCCACCCGCAGCACCTCGGCGGCCAGCTGGCCGCGGTGCCGGCGCAGCAGCGCGTGCAGCCGCGCCGCGAGTTCCCGGATGTCGAAGGGCTTGACCAGGTAATCGTCGGCGCCGGCCTCCAGGCCGGCAATCTTGTCCTGCAGCGTGTCCCGTGCGGTCAGCATCAGCAGGGGCGTGTCCCGGCGTGCCTCCTGGCGCAGCTTGCGGCACAGCGACCGGCCGTCGAGCCCCGGCAGCATCAGATCGAGCACGATGGCGTCGTAGTCTTCAGTCACCGCCAGGTGCAGGCCCGTGACCCCGTCGGCCGCGTAGTCGACCGCGAAGCCCTGGTGCGCGAGATAGGAACCGACCATCTCGGCGATGTCCCGGTGATCTTCGATCAGCAGCAGGCGCGCTGTGCCCGGTCTGTCCGTCATTGCCAACTCGGCGGGGCCGTTCCGGTACCGAGTATAGGGTCGCGACCCCGCCGTCGCACTGACGGCATGCAGAACCATTGGTGCCACTTGGTCGAGGCCTACGGCGGCAGCCCGCGCAAGCGCGGCCGGTACGGCCGGGAGAACGCCGGCAGTGTTTGGCCCGGCTGCAAGCCGTGCATGATCATCGGCGTCCCCGAGCGCTTCACGTACGGCTGCTACCGCAGACCCGCAAGTCGGCGGACCTGATGTTCGCCTGGCACTGGCGCGCCCAATGCGGCGGCGTGCCGAAACAACACGCCGCCGACCAGGCAAAAACGGCGTGCAGGGCACGCAATCGCCGACCATGAAAAAGCGGCCCGCAGGCCGCTTGTTGCTTGGGTCGGCAGGGAGCGCTCAGTACGGCGGCACCCAGCCCGGTGCCGGGTAGGGCGGATAGCCTGGGTAAGGCGTATAGCCTGGGTAGGCCGGATACGCCGGGTAGCCATAGCCCGGCGGTACCGGCCGGAACAGCGGCTGGTCGGGCCGGCGCTGCTGGCGCAGCTCGCGTGCCCGGTCGGCCTGGGACTGCAGTTGCTCGCGTCGTTTTGCCATCGCGGCGGCATACTCTTCCTGGCGCGCCTGGGCCTCTGCTTCCGACGGTGCGGCGGTTCGACGCGCCTCGCGCTCGGCCAGGATTTCATCGAAGCGTTTCTTCATCGCCTCGCGGTAGGCCTGGCGGCGTTCCTCGGCGCGGGTCATGGCCTCGTCTGCGCGTTCCTGCGGGGGCGTGACGCGAGCTTCCTCCATGCGGGCGGTGGTTTCGGCGCGCCGGGCGTCGGCCGCGGCGCGCTGGTCCTCGGCGCTGACGGCCGACTCGTATTCGCGGGCAGCGGCGGCGCGCCGCTCCTCCAGGTCCTTCAACACTTCGGCGCGCCAGGTCTCCGCAGCGGCCCGGCGTTCTTCCGCTTCGCGCTGGACCTGCTCCATCCGGGACTGCTGCGCGGCTCCGGCGTCCGCCGCGGCCGCAGGTTCGACGCCCGCCGGCGCCGCGGCGCCGCTTGCC
>JBFZDU010000254.1:0-13115 GCA_041307205.1 Gammaproteobacteria bacterium
GGACGACCTGATCTACCCGGTGTTCGTGCTCGAAGGCAAGGGGCAACGCGAGCCGGTGGCTTCCATGCCCGGCGTGGAGCGGCTGAGCATCGATCAGCTGGTGCGCGAGGCGCAGTACGTCGCCGGCCTGGGCGTGCCGGCCATGGCGCTGTTCCCAGTGACCCCGCCGTCGGCCAAGAGCTTGGACGCCTGCGAGGCCTACAACCCCGAAGGCCTGGCGCAGCGCGCCGTGCGGGCGCTGAAGGACGCGGTGCCCGAGCTGGGCGTGATCACCGACGTGGCGCTCGATCCCTTCACCACCCATGGCCAGGACGGGCTGATCGACGCCAGTGGCTATGTAATCAACGACGAGACCGTGGAAGTTCTGGTCAAGCAGGCCCTCTCGCACGCTGCGGCCGGTGCCGACGTGGTGGCGCCCTCGGACATGATGGACGGGCGCATCGGCGAGGTTCGCGATGCGCTGGAGGCGGAGGGCCACATCCACACCCGCATTCTGGCCTACTCGGCCAAGTATGCGAGCAGTTACTACGGCCCGTTTCGTGACGCCGTCGGCTCGGCCGCCAACCTGGGCAAGGGCAACAAGTACACCTACCAGCAGGATCCGGCGAACTCCGACGAGGCGCTGCGCGAGGTCGCGCTCGATCTCAGCGAGGGCGCCGACATGGTGATGGTCAAGCCCGGCATGCCTTACCTGGACATAGTGCGCCGGGTGAAGGACCAGTTCGGGGTGCCGACATTCGTCTACCAGGTCAGCGGCGAGTACGCCATGCACATGGCGGCCGCGCAGAACGGCTGGCTGGACGAGCAGGCGGTGGTCATGGAGTCACTGGTCTGCATCAAGCGCGCGGGGGCGGATGGGGTTTTGACCTACTTCGCCAAGCGGGCTGCGGAATGGTTGAATGCCTGATTTCCCCGTTTGCCGTTTGATGTGCCGCAGCGCAGTGGCACAGCCGCGGACCGAGCAACGAAAGACACCATGACCGATCGCTACGCCGTCATCGGCAACCCCATCGAACACAGCAAGTCCCCCCAGATCCACGCCGCCTTCGCGGCGCAGACCGGCCAGGACCTCGTGTACGGGCGGCTCCTTGGTGGCCTGGAAGCGTTCGAGGGGGATGTCCAAGATTTTTTCAGCGGCGGCGGGCGTGGCCTGAATGTCACCGTGCCGTTCAAAGAACGGGCGTGCCGGTGCGTCGACGAACTCAGTCCGCGCGCCGCACAGGCACAGGCCGTCAACACCATCGTGCGGCTGGCGGATGGACGGCTGCGCGGCGACAACACCGATGGTGTCGGGTTGGTCACCGACCTCGGTTGTAACCACAGGTTCCACCTCGCCGGGTCACGCATCCTGCTGCTGGGGGCCGGCGGTGCGGCGCGTGGGGTTGTGGGGCCCTTGCTGCAGAACCGGCCGGCGCGGCTGTTGATCGCCAATCGGACCGCGCCACGGGCCTTGTCCCTCGCCGCCGGTTTCGCGGCCGCCGGGCCGGTGTTCGGATGCGGCCTGGACGAACTCGCCGGTCAGCAATTCGACCTCATCGTCAATGCGACTGCGGCGGGATTGCACGGGGCTGTGCCCGCGCTCCCCGACCATTGCCTCGCGGCCGGCGGTTGGACCTACGACATGATGTATGGCAGCGCGCCGACCGCCTTTGTGCGTTGGGGGCAAACCCAGGGTGCCGCCCGGGCGCTGGATGGCCTGGGCATGTTGGTGGAGCAGGCGGCCGAGGCGTTCTGGCTGTGGCGCGGCGTGCGCCCCGACACCGAGCCGGTCATTCGGCTGCTGCGCGGCGCCTGAGGCCGGGCGAGCGCCCGGCCGGCGCAGAACGTCTCCCCCAGAGGTGCCGGAATGACCCCAGCCCGCGGCCGAGCCGGCTTCAAGCCCGGCTGGGCGTGGCCGTTACACCCTACTGTCGCCACCCCTTGCACCCGGATGATCTCGAGGTCTCGCATGCCCATGCCGTCCCGCTCCCGTATGCGCCTGGTTTGCCTGGGCGCGCTCTGCGGTCTGCTCACCGCCTGCGGCGACCCGCAGCCACCGGCCGACACGCTGTTGTCCCGGGTGCCGGCCGACACGCCCTATGTCTTTGCCAACCTCCACCCTGTGCCCGAGCCGCTGGTGGACCGGATGCTGGCCATGCAAGACGAGTTGCTTGGTCGGTACCGCGATGCCCTGGGTCGCCAGCCCGCAGCGACGGCAGGCTCTGCCGCAGCCCGGGCACTACAGCTCGCCGACGCCCTTCTGGCCGAGCTGGAGGGCAACCTGAACCGCGCCGGTTACGCCCGGCTGGGGCTGCGGCTGGACGCCCGCGCCGTACTTTATGGCGACGGCCTGCTGCCGGTGCTGCGCGTCGAGTTGGCCGATGGCCAGCAAGTCAGCGCGCTGCTCGACCGGGTGGAGCGGCGGGCCCAACTGGCGGCGCCGCGCGGCCGCTTCGGTGACGTCGAATATCGTCGCATCGAACTGTCGGGCCTAAACCTGTTGTTGGGCGTGCAAGGCAATGAATTGCTTGGGGCCCTGGTGCCGGTGGCGCGCGAGGTCGAGTCGCTGCCGCGGCTGTTCGGCGCCGAACGCCCGGGCGCCAGCCTGGCGCACAGCGGCGCGTTCGGACAGCTGTTGCAGGACTATGGGCTGCCCGGGTATGGCGATGGCTTCGTCGACTGGCAGCGCCTGGCGGGCCAGTTGCGCCAGTCTGGCGCTGCCGCGGGCACCTCTCTGGCGAGTGTCGAGGCGGCGTGCACGGCGCTGGCCGATGCGCTGTTGGCGGGGATGCCGCGGCTGGTCATGGGTACGGTCGAGGCCAGTGCCGTGCGTTATCGGGTGCGCGTGGTGGCCGAGACCAGTCCGGCCGTCGCCCAGGTGCTGGCCGGCCTGGCCTACCCGGTTCCCGGCCTGGGGCAGCCCACCGACGCTCTGTTCGCCATGGGTCTGGGCGTGGACGTGCCGCGCCTGCGCGGCGGTTTGCGCGACCTGCTGCAGCAGATTGCCCGCAGCGGCCGGGGCTGCCCCCTGGTGGATGCTGCCGCCATCGAACAGGCCATTCCCAAACTGGACCTGGTGCTCGGGCCGATGACGGCCATGTTCAAGGGCCTGTACCTGGAGCTGCTGGACATCGATCTTGATGCGGCGACCGGCCAACCGGTCGATCTGCAAGCCCGGGTGCTGGCCGAGGTGGACGACCCGCGCGGGGTGTTCGCGTTCGCCGGCCTGGCCAACCCGGCGTTGGCCCAGTTGGAGGTGCCGGAGGATGGCACCCCCACCCTGGTGCCGGCGCCGCTGCTGCCACCGCAGGCGCCACCGCTGCAGGTTGCGATCCGCGGCCGGTCCCTGGTGCTCGGCAGCGGCGGCGAAGCGGAGGCGCTGGCGCGCGGTCTGTTGGCTGCCGCGCCCGTCACGCCGGCGCCGCTGTTCGCCCTCAGCTACAACTTGGCGCGGTTGGGCAAGTTGCTGCCGCTGGCGTCCGCGCCGCTGGCCTCAGCCGCGCAGGCGCAAGGCCAGTCCGCCGAGCAGGTGCTGGCCGACCTGCAGGCCATGCTGCGGCTGTACCAGGGGTACGGCGTAGTGGCCCTGCGGTTGAGCGCCGACCCGAAAGGGCTGGTGCTGGAGCAGTCGGTGGAGTTCCGCTGAGCGCTTGCAGCGCCGGCCGGGTCGGCTGACAGCCAGCTCAGCCCGCAGAGCGCGCGTGGCGTTGCGCCAGGCGTACGTAATGGTCGGCCGAATAGCCGAAGTATTCCAGTTCCTGTGCGGTCAGCGCGCGGACCCGCCGGGCCGGCGCGCCGAAATACAGATAGCCGGATTCCAGCACCTTGCCGCCCGGCACCACCGAGCCGGCGCCCAGCACCACCCGGGGTTGTACCACCACCCGGTCCATGACGATGCAGCCCATGCCGACCAGGCAGTCGCCGCGCAGTTCGCAGCCGTGCAGGATGACGTTGTGGCCGACGGTGACATTGTCGCCCACGATCAGGGGTGCGCCGCCGGGCAGGAACTCACTGTCGTGACTGACGTGCAGGATGCTGCCGTCCTGGATGTTGCTGCGCCGACCGATGCGGATTTCTTTGATGTCGCCACGTACCACTACCCGGGGCCAGATGCTGGATTCGGCACCAATGTGCACATCGCCGATGATCAGCGCGCTTGGATCGACCCAGGCGCTGGGGTGAATATCCGGCGTGATGCCATCGAAGGGTCGGACGTTTAACATGGGCCGGTTCTCTGCCGCTATACACTGGCGACTGTTATCAATCGGAGGCTATGCATGGAGATCAGCACCTTAGTCGTGCTCGGGCTGATCGCCGTAGTGCTCATCTACGGCATACTTATCTATAACAACCTGGTGGCGCTGAAACACGGCGTTACCAAGGCCTGGGCCAATATCGACGTGCTGCTCAAGCAGCGCCATGACGAACTGCCCAAACTGGTCGAGACCTGCAAGCAGTACATGCAATACGAGCAGGATACGTTGGAGCGGGTCATGAAGGCGCGGGCGGCGGTCTCTGCGGCTCGTGAGCGCGGTGACGTTGCGGGCGTCGGTGCGGCCGAGGGCGAGCTGCGGCTTGGCCTGGGCAACCTGTTCGCCGTCGCGGAAGCTTACCCGGATCTCAAGGCCAACGAAAGCTTCCAGCACCTGCAGGCGCGCATCAGCGGTCTGGAGAACAGCATTGCCGACCGGCGCGAGTTTTATAACGAGGCGGTGAACAACAACAACGTGCGCATCGAGCAGTTCCCCGACCTGATCATTGCCCGCTGGCTGGGCTTCAAGGCCGCGGAGTTGTTGGAATTCGCCGCAGACGAAATCCGCGACGTCAACGTCAAGGAGTTGTTCACCTGACCGGACCGCCGGCCCCGGTCGGTCGCGTCATGTCCCTGGTCGCCGATATCGCCGGCATGCCGGCGCCGCATTTCTGGGTATTCAGCGGCGTCGCCGCCCTGTTGTCGCTGGTCGGCCTGGTGCTAGGTTTTCGCAATCTCGGGCGCGCCCGGCTGATCGAGGACTTGCCGACCGCACGGGTGCGCTCCGCTCCCCAGGGTTATGTCGAACTGGCCGGAATCGCCAAGGCCATGGCCGGCGAACCCATCATCGCCCCGTTGTCGGCCCTGGCGTGCTGCTGGTACAGCTTCAAGGTGGAGGAGCGGCGCAATGACAAATGGCACAAGGTGCGGGCCGGGGCGAGCGACGGGCTGTTCTTGCTGCGCGACGGCACCGGCGAGTGCCTGGTGGATCCCGCCGGGGCCGAGATCACGGCCCAGCACCGCGAAACCTGGTACGGCGACGGCAGCCTGTTCCAGATGCCGGGACTGCACCGGCGCGCCGCGGATGATCCCGGGGTGGCGGCCAAGCTCGCCTCGATCGGCATCCGCCTGGCTGCCTCGCCGCTGGCGGCCGCAGAGCGTTACCGCTACACCGAGGAAGTGATCCTGGGCGGCGATCCGCTGTACGCCATCGGTCAGTTCAAGACCCTGGACGATATCGACCACGGCCAGCATCGCGCCGAGTTGGCCGCGCAGATCCTGCGTGACTGGAAGCAGCGCCCCGACACCCTGCGCGAGCGCTTCGATCACGACCGCAACGGGGTGGTGGACGGGACCGAGTGGGAACAGGCCCGCCAGTTGGCTGCGCAGCTTGCCAACGAGGAATATGCCGCCCAGGCTGCCGGGCAGCACCTGCACACCCTGTCGCGTCCGCCGGATCGGGGGCTGCCCTATCTGATCTCCAACGTCGCCGAATTCGCCTTGGTGCGCCGCTACCGCTGGAAGGGGGCAGGCGGCCTGGTCCTGTTCTTCCTGGCCGGGGCGGGTGCGACCCTGCTGCTGAGCGCACGTTTGGCCGGGGCCTGACCACCTTGCGACCCACGCCCGCCATCCCCATGGCACAATGCAACCCAGTTTTCCCCAGGCAACCCATGCACCATCATGAGTAACCCCTTGCTGGAACAGGAAGGCTTGCCGGCCTTTTCGAGAATCCGACCCGAACACATCGAGCCGGCGGTGGACGCCCTGCTTGCCGCGAACCGTGCCAACGTCGAGCGCTTGCTGGACGAACAAGGGCAGCTAAGCTGGGCGAGCCTGATCGAGCCGATCGAGGAGTGGGAGGACCGGCTGTCGCGCATCTGGTCGCCGGTGCAGCACATGAACTCGGTGATCAACAGCGACGCGCTGCGCGCCGCCTACAACGCCTGCCTCCCCAAGCTGTCCGACTACGCCACCGAAATGGGCCAGAACGAGCGCCTGTATCGTGCCTACCGGGCGCTGGCGGAAAGCGCCGAACCACTGGATCCGGCCCAGCGCAAGGTGCTGGACAACGCTTTGCGCGATTTCCACCTGTCGGGGGTGGACTTGCCCGCTGCCGCGAAGTCGCGCTTCCGGGAGATCTCCCAGGAGTTGTCACAGCTGACCAGCAAGTTCGAGGAGAACCTGCTCGACGCGACCAATGCCTGGAGCAAGCGGCTCAGCGACCCGGCAGCGCTGGCCGGGCTGCCCGAATCGGCCCTGGCGCTGGCGCGGCAGACGGCCGAGCAGCGCGGCGAGCGGGGCTGGATGCTGACCCTGGAGTTCCCGTCCTATTACCCGGTGATCACCTACGCCGACGACCGGGCCCTGCGCCGGGAACTGTACGAGGCCTACAACACCCGCGCTTCCGACCAGGGTCCGCACGCCGGCCGTTTCGACAACAGTGAGGTGATGGCGCGGATCCTGGCGCTGCGGCACGAGAAGGCGCAGTTGCTCGGCTACGCCAGCTACGCGGAGCTGTCCTTGGTCCCCAAGATGGCCCGCAGCCCCGACCAGGTGATCGGCTTTCTGGAGGACCTGGCGCGCCGCTCCAAGCCGCAGGCCGAGCGCGAACTCGCGGAACTGCGGGCGTTCGCTGCGCAGGAGTACGGCGCGGTCGAACTTGCGCCTTGGGACCTGCCCTACTACAGCGAGAAGCTCCGCCAGAAGCGTTATGCCATCACCCAGGAGGAGGTGAAGCCCTATTTCCCCGAGACCCGCGTGATCCCGGGCATGTTCGCGGTGATCGGCCGGCTGTTCGGGGTGATCATCCACGAGGTGCCCGAGGGCGTGGACACCTGGCACCCGGACGTGCGTTTCTACGAGATCCGCGACGCCGCGACCGGTGAGGTGCGCGGCCAGTTTTACTTCGATCTGTATGCACGGCCACAGAAGCGCGGCGGTGCCTGGATGGATGATTGTCAGGGCCGCATCAAGACCGCGCACCGCCTGCAGCTCCCGGTCGCCTACATGACCTGCAATTTCACCCCGGCAGTGGGTGGCAAACCGGCGCTGCTGACCCATGACGAGGTCGAGACCCTGTTCCACGAGTTCGGCCACGGGCTGCATCACATGCTCACCCGGGTCGATTACCCGGCAGTGTCGGGTATCAGCGGCGTCGCCTGGGACGCGGTCGAACTGCCCAGCCAGTTCATGGAGAACTTCTGCTGGGAGAAGGCGGCGCTGGACTTGATCTCGGGCCACTACCAGAGTGGCGAGCCCATTCCACAGGACCTGTTCGACCGCATGCTGGCGGCCAAGAACTTCCAGTCGGCAATGGCCATGGTGCGCCAGCTGGAGTTCGCCTTGTTCGATTTCCGCATGCACCACGAATGCGGGGCGGCCGGCCCGGAACTGAGCTGTGCCTGGATCTATCGGATTCTCGAACAGGTGCGGGAACAGGTGGCCGTGCTCCGCCCGCCTGCCTGGAACCGCTTTCCGCACGGCTTCACGCATATCTTCGCCGGCGGTTACGCCGCAGGGTATTACAGCTACAAGTGGGCCGAGGTTTTGTCGGCGGACGCCTTTGCGCTGTTCGAGGAGCGCGGCATTTTCGACCCGGACACCGGTCGGGCCTTCCTGCACCACATCCTGGAGAAGGGCGGATCGGCCGACGCGATGGAGTTGTTCGTGGCCTTTCGCGGCCGCGAACCACGGATCGACGCTCTGCTGCGGCACACCGGGATCGCGGCATGAGCCGGGACACCCCCGTCGACTACCCGGGGTGCGCGGCGTGAACGATCAGGATCATGGGCACGGGCGGCATTGCGAAGGCGCCCTGTCCGACGCCGACTATGCCCGTCTGGAAGGGCTGCTGGGCGCGCGCTATGCGGCCGGCAGCGGCGGCATGCCGCTGGACGTGGCGCACGGCTTCCTCACCGCCGTGGTATCCGGGCCGCGGCTGGTCTTGCCGATGGAGTGGCTGCCGCCGGTGCTGGGCGTCGCGGGTGCCGCGCCCGGCGCTGCCGAGGCCGAAGCCGAGGCCTTGCACTCCTTGGTAATGGCGCTCTATCAGGACGTGCTGCAGGACTTGCAGCACGGCCACTATGGCCCGGTGGTTATGTACCAAACGGTCGCGGGCGAGGAGCCCTTGCCGTTACCCTACGGTTGGTGCCAAGGCTACGTCGCGGGACTGCAGCTGCAGGGCGAGGCGGCCATCGATCAGGCGGCCAACGACGCCACGGCCGCGGGGTATCTGGCCCCGATCGCGGCCTTCCTCATGTACCAGGAAGAGCAGTTGCTCGACCCGCCCGATCCCGCGGCGCATCGGGCCACTGCCGGCGAACTGGGCCCCGCGGCGCAGGGGCTGTATCTTTGGTGGCAGCGCCAACGCCCGAAACCCTTGAGTTGAATCGACTGTGCCGATGACTGCCGAGCTGCGCCTTGCCTGTCTCCTGATGACCCTTCTGGCGGCGCCCTGGGCCAGCGCCGCCCACATCACGGACAAACTCCTCGCCGGCCTGTACGAGCAACCGGCCAGCGGCCTGCAGCCGCTCAAGCTGCTGCCCAGCGGGACGCCGGTCGAGGTGCTGGAGCGCAAGACCAATTTTCAGCGCATCCGGCTCGACGATGGCACCGAGGGCTGGGTCAACGCCTCCTACGTGACCGAGGAAAAGCCCGCCAAAGCCATGTTGTTGGAGAGTCAGGCCCGGGTGATTGATCTGGAGCGGCAACTGGCCGCGGTGCCGCAGCCGAACGATTGCCCGCCGCCGCCGGCCCCGCGGCCGGCGGCAGTCCTGGTGCCGGCCGCGGCAAGCGCCACGCCCCCAGCACCAGCTACTGGCGTGGTCGCCGATTGCGTGGCGGCCGAGACGGCCCTGGCCGATCTGCAGGTCCGGGTCCTTGCGGCGGGACAGCTGCTCGGGATGACGCCTGCCGCCGGGGCCAAGCCTCTGCAACTGCTTGATCGGTCACTCGACTGGCCGTGGCTGGTGTTGCCGCTGGTATTGCTGGCGGGCTTTGCTGCCGGGGTGGCGACGACCAAACTGCGTATCCGGCGCCGCTTGGGCGGCGTCCGCGTGTGAGCGCAGCGGCACCGGGTGCAGTTTGCCGCGCGTCCTGTAAGACGGCGCGCGCATTGACCCGGGCCCCTGGTCGTGCGCTCCCTTCGCTGCTGTTCGTTCTTCCCGCCGTGCCCGATGCAGCGGGGCGCGCCACCGCCCGCCTGGATCCGTCGTGAAATACCGAGACCTGCGTGATTTCATCGCGCTGTTGGAGGCGCGGGGCGACCTGCGGCGCATCAGGGTCGAGATCGATCCCTACCTGGAGATGACGGAGATCTGCGACCGCACCCTGCGCGCGGGCGGGCCGGCGATCCTGTTCGAGCGACCCAAAGGACACCGCATCCCGGTGTTGGGCAACCTGTTCGGTACACCACAGCGGGTCGCGCTGGGGATGGGCGAGGAGTCGGTGGCGGCCCTGCGTGACGTCGGCCGGCTGCTGGCCCAGCTCAAGGAGCCCGAGCCGCCGCGCGGGGTCCGGGACGCCTGGCAGAAGCTGCCAATATTCAAGAAGGTCCTGGACATGGCACCCAAGCTGGTCAAGGGGGCGCCCTGTCAGGAATTCGTGCTGGCGGGTGGCGACGTCGATCTGGGGGGTCTGCCGGTGCAGACCTGCTGGCCCGGCGATGCCGGTCCGCTGATCACCTGGGGGCTGGTGGTGACGCGCGGTCCGGACAAGCCGCGCCAGAATCTGGGCATCTACCGGATGCAGGTGATAGCCCCGAACCGGGTCATCATGCGCTGGCTGGCGCACCGCGGCGGCGCCCTGGACTTCCGCGACTGGCAGCAGGCGCATCCGGGCGAACCCTTCCCGGTGGCGGTGGCGCTGGGGGCCGACCCGGCAACCATCCTGGGCGCGGTCACGCCGGTGCCCGACAGCCTGTCGGAGTATGCCTTCGCCGGCCTGCTGCGCGGGGGTCGCACCGAGGTGGCGCGGTGCCTCGGTTCGGACCTGCAGGTACCGGCCGCGGCGGAGTTTGTGCTGGAGGGTCATATCGCCCCCGGCGACCGCGCCGCCGAAGGCCCGTTCGGCGATCACACCGGCTACTACAACGAGGTGGACGAGTTCCCGGTTTTCAGCATCCAGCGCATCACGCACCGCCGCGACCCCATCTACCACAGCACCTACACCGGCCGCCCGCCCGACGAACCGGCGGTGCTGGGCGTGGCGCTGAATGAGGTGTTCGTACCGCTGTTGCAGAAGCAGTTCCCGGAGATCACCGACTTCTACCTGCCGCCCGAGGGCTGCTCTTACCGCATGGCCATAGTGTCCATGAAGAAGCAATACCCGGGGCACGCCAAGCGGGTGATGTTCGGCGTCTGGTCCTTCCTGCGCCAGTTCATGTACACCAAGTTCGTCATAGTCACTGACGACGATGTGAATGTGCGCGACTGGCAGGACGTGATCTGGGCCATGACCACGCGCATGGATCCGGTGCGCGACACCACGCTGGTCGAGCATACGCCGATCGATTACCTGGATTTCGCGTCGCCAGTGTCGGGCCTGGGCGGCAAGGTCGGATTCGACGCGACCAACAAATGGCCCGGCGAGACCAGCCGCGAGTGGGGGCGACCGATCGTGCGTGACCCCGAGGTGCAGGCGCGGGTGGACGCCATCTGGGAAGGTCTGGGTATCGGCTGAGGGGCGCGCGGCACCGTGCAGTTTGCGCGACGGCGGCCGCTATCCGTTAACGATTGGGTAATGGCGCGATTCCTGCCCCTGCTCTGGCCGACTTCCGGCGTCAGCCTGGGCGCATGGGTTTGTTCATGGCCGAGGAGCCCTACTGCGTGCTGTTCAGCGCTGGAGCGCGAGATGAGAAGGATCCGGACGACGACCTGGTCGCCGCCAGTCGGCACGGCCGGCTGATCGACTATGTCTTTTTCCAGGCGTCTGCCGCGGTCAATCACGAGCAGGCGCAGGCGATTGCCCGCATGCTCATCAGCAGCGGCATCGCCGCGCTATTGGCCCTGCTGTGGGTAGGGGGCCAGCGTGGTGGCGACGCGCATTGGCTGAACCTCTGGGTGGCGGCGACCTATTCCCTGTTCGCCGTCGGCTATTACGCAGTGCTGCGCCGCTACCGCGAGCGCCACCCCTGGCGCCGCTATCTGACCATCCTGTCGGATCTGGGGATCACCTCGTTCTGCACCTATAGCCTGGGTTTTGGGGGCCTGAGCCTTTACCCGCTGTACCTGTGGATCATGATCGGCAACGGCCTGCGCTTCGGGGTGCGCTACATGCGTATTGCCGGGATCGTCGGGGTCAGTGGCTTCATGGCGGCGACCCTGGGCAACGGGTTGGTGGCCGAGCACCCGGCGGTGATCGGCGGGCTGTTGGTCGGTATGCTGCTCATGCCAACATTCTTTTTGGTCATGGTGAAGCGCCTGGCGGCGGCCAACCAGCAGTTGCTTGAGCAAAAGGCGCGGGCTGAGTACCGCGCCACCCATGACGAGCTGACCGGGTTGCCAAATCGCGCCCTGCTGGAGGATCGGCTGCAGCTGGCGCTGAAGAAGACGGCCCGCCGCGCTGGCCGCATTGCCGTCATCTTTATCGACCTCGACGGCTTCAAGGCGATCAACGACAACTTCGGCCACGACGCGGGTGATGCACTACTGCGCGATCTCGCGGACTGCCTGCAACAGCGTCTGCGCGCCTCCGACACGGTCGCGCGCCTGGGCGGCGACGAATTCATACTGCTGGTCGAGGACTGCGGCTCTGCCGAGGAGGTCGCGGCGGTGATCGAACAACTGATGGGCTGCGTCGGCCGCTATTACGGTGTCGGTGATTACCAGACTTATGTCAGTTGGAGCTGCGGCGTCGCCATGTACCCCGAGGACGGCACCGATGCAGTCACCCTGATTCAGCATGCTGACACCGCCATGTATCAGGCCAAGGCCGTCGGCCACGGCCACACCCGCTTTTACGACGACCGGATGACGGCCCAGGTGGCCAGCCAGTTGGGGCTGCGCGACGAGCTGCGGCGTGCGCTCGAGCAGCGCGAGTTCCTGGTGCAGTATCAACCTCTGGTCGCGCTCCCCCAACGCGAGGTCGTGGCGATCGTGGCACTGGTCTGCTGGCAGCACCCTGAACGCGGCCTGGTGGAGCCCATGGAGTTCGCAGCGGTGGCTGAGCAGACCGGTTTGATCGTCGAACTCGGCCGCCGGGTGCTGCAGCAGGTGACGTCCGATCTCGCCGGCTGGCGGCGCCGGGGTTTTGCCGAGGACCTGCCGGTGCAGGTAAGCGTGTCCCCACGGCAGCTACTCGACGGGAGCTTTCTGGGAGAGTTGCTTGGTCTATTGGGTGCGCAGGGCTTGACGCCGGCAGCGGTCGGCATCGAAGTTACCGAGAACCTGCTGCTGAACGATACCGCGGCACTACACGACTTGTTCCAAGGGCTGCGCGACAGCGGCGTGACCCTATCCCTGGCGGGCTTCGGCAGCGGCCACGCCTCGCTCAAGAACCTGCGTGGAGCGCCGATCGATCGCATTAAGATCGACCGGGTCTTTGTCAATGAGATCCCGGTTGCGGCGATTGACTGCGCCCTGGTCGAGGCCTTGCTGGCGCTGGGCGCGCGCTTGGGTATAGACGTGGTTGTCGAGGGTGTGGAGCGTGCCGAGCAGGAGCGCTGGCTGATCGCAGCCGGGTGCCGCTATGGGCAGGGCAATCTGTATGGGCGACCCGTGCCAGCCGATGCCCTGCCGTCGCTGCTGATCCGGGTGCCGCGGGCCGCTTCCGGCCGCTGAGCCGGACCCTCAGCCCTTGATGCAGATCAGGGGCTCCAGGCGTGCCACCCGGCGCGCCAACCCGGCGGCATCGGCTACCCGTACGACTTCGCTCACGTCCTTATAGG
>JBFZDU010000255.1:0-6950 GCA_041307205.1 Gammaproteobacteria bacterium
ATCAATCCAGCCCCATGATCTGCATGAGCTCGGCGCTCGACATCACGTGGCAATAGATCATGTTGAGGATCTCCAGTTCCCGGTAGTGCAGCTCGTCGGTCCCGGCGGCGCAGCCGTCCTCGATCAGGATGACGTTGAAACTCTCATCCGCCAGGCTGCGCACGGTCGAAGACACGCACTGGTCGGTGAAGATTCCGGTCAGCACCACATTGCGGATGCCCAGGTTGCTCAGGATCAGCCGCAGGTTGGTGCCGGTGAGGGCGCTGTCGGTGGTCTTGGTGACGACGATCTCGCCGGCGGCGGGCGCCAGTTCGGGCACCAGCTGGGCGGCCGCGCTGTCGCGGGGCAGCAGCAGGTAGTTCCAGCCGGGCTTCTTCTGACTGAGCGAGCGGTCGCGGCCGTCTTCCAGCAGGCAGGCGATGCGGGCGTGCAGCACGTCCATGCCCCGGGCGCGGAAGGCGTCCTGCAGGCGCCGGGTGGCGGGGATGACCTGCTCGCGCATGCGGCGCTGAAAGGGTTCCCAGCGCGCCCGCGCGACCGGATCGGCGGCGGGCTGCAGGTAGGTGTTCTGCACGTCGATACACAGCAGCGCCGTGGCGGCGGCGGGCAACAGCGGGTCTTCCGGTTCCGGGGCGCCCTGGTAGTAGAAGGAGCGGTAGGCGGTCTTCCAGCTCACGCCGGCGCGTCCAGGGTGGCGAAGTGCAGGGCGGTGCCCGCGACCACCAGCACCGAACCTTGCGTCTCCGACCAGTCGCCGAGCACGTAGCGCCGGCACGCGGTGCCGTCCAGGGTGAAGCTGTGCACCGCCTGGCGATGGGTGTGGCCGTGGATCAGGCGCGTCACCCGGTGCCGGCGCAGGTAGTCGGCGACGGTGGCGGGGTTGGCGTCCATGATGTCCTCGGCCTTGAGCGAGGTGGCCTCGCCGCTGCGGCGGCGGTACTCGGCGGCCAGGGCGGCGCGCTCGCCGAGCGGCCGGGCCAGCAGCTCCGCCACGAATGCCGGGTGGCGCAGCGTCTGGCGGGCCTGCTGGTAATCGCGGTCGTCGGTGCACAACAGGTCGCCGTGCAGCAGCAGGGTCGGCACGCCGCCCAGGTCTATGACCGTCTCCTCCGCCAGCAGCCGGCAGCCGGTCGCGGCGCAGAACCGCTCGCCGAGCAGGAAGTCGCGGTTGCCGTGCTGCAGCCACACCGGCACGCCGCCTGCGACCAGGGCGCGCAGCCCGGCGCGGACCCGTTCGGCCAGCGGCGAGTCGTCGTCGTCGCCGATCCAGGCGTCGAACAGGTCGCCGAGGATGTAGAGCGCCGCCGCCGTGGCGGCGCGCCCGCCGAGCAGGCGCTCGAACAGCGCTGTCGCACCCGGCCGCGCGGCGGCCAGGTGCAGGTCGGAGATGAACAGGGTCTCGCTCACGCCGGTCCGCGGCGCTGACCGCGCTGCCGGTTCAAGCGCCGATCTCGGCCTTCTCGATCACCACGGGCTCGACCGGCACATCCTGGTGGCCGTTGCGCGTGGCGGTATCGACCGCGCGGATCTTGTCCACCACGTCCATGCCCTGCACCACCTGGGCGAACACGCAGTAGCCCCAGCCGTCCTGGCCCGGGTAGTCGAGGAACGCGTTGTCCTTGACGTTGATGAAGAACTGCGCCGTGGCCGAGTGCGGTGCCGCGGTGCGGGCCATGGCGACGCTGCCGCGGGCGTTCTTCAGGCCGTTGTTGGCCTCGTTCTGGATCGGGGCGCGGGTCGGCTTGGCGACCATGTCGGCGGTCATGCCGCCGCCCTGGATCATGAAGTTGTCGATCACGCGGTGGAACACGGTGCCGTCGTAATGGCCGTCGGCGGCGTACTGCTTGAAATTGGCGCTGGAGATCGGCGCCTTGGCCTCATCCAGTTCGATGACGATGTCGCCGAGGTTGGTCTTCAAGGTGATCATGGCGCGGCCCTCCGGGGCATTGGGTTACTGGACCCGCCGGACCGACTCGATCACGACGGTTTCTGCGGGCACGTCGCGGCGGCCGGTCTGCACGCTGGTGGGGACTGCGGCGATGGCATCCACCGCGTCCATGCCGGCGGTCACCCGGCCGAACACGGCGTAACCCCAGCCGTCCTGGCCCGGGTAGTCGAGGAAGCTGTTGTCCGCGTGGTTGATGAAGAACTGCGAGGTGGCCGAGTGCGGGTCGTTGGTGCGGGCCATGGCGATGCTGCCGCGGCTGTTCTTCAGGCCGTTCTTGGCCTCGTTCTCGATCGGCGCGGCGGTCGGCTTCTGCGCCATGTCGGCGGTCATGCCGCCGCCCTGGATCATGAAGTTGGGGATGACGCGGTGAAAGATGGTGCCGTCGTAGAATCCGCTGTCGACGTACTGCAGGAAGTTGGCAACACTCTTGGGCGCCTGGGCGTCGTCCAGTTCCAGGGTGATGTCGCCCTTGCTGGTCTTCATCAGGACCGCCACGGTTTCGGCCGCGGCCGGCAGGGCGATACACAGCGAGATCAGGGCGCTGATCAATAGGGGTTTCATGTGCCGGGTGCTCCTATGGCTGAGGCGGCGGCCATGATATCGGCATCGGCCGGGGCGAGAAACCCCGCCCTTGGGATAGAATCGCCCTGTCCTGTCCCGGCGCCGCCCCAAGCCATGCTGAAGATCTACAACGACCTGAGCCGCCAGAAAGAGGAATTCCAGCCGCTGCGGCCCGGCACGGTGCGCATGTACGTGTGCGGCATGACCGTCTACGACCTGTGCCACCTGGGCCATGCGCGGGTCATGGTGGTGTTCGACGTGGTGGCGCGTTACCTGCGGGCGCGCGGCTATGCCCTGACCTATATCCGCAACATCACGGACATAGACGACAAAATCATCAAGCGGGCGAACGAGAGGGGCGAACCCTTCCACGCGCTCACCGAACGGTTCATCGCGGCCATGCACGAGGACGCCGCAGCCCTGGGGGTATTGCCGCCGGACGCCGAGCCCAAGGCCACCGACCACATCGCCGAGATCCTCGACATGATCGCCCGCCTGATCGCCCGCGGGCACGCCTATGTGGCGGACAATGGCGACGTCTATTACGACGTGCGCAGTTTCCCCGGCTATGGCCGGCTGTCCGGCAAGTCGATCGACGACCTGGAGTCGGGGGCCCGCGTCGAGCCCGGCGAGGCCAAGCGCGATCCCCTGGATTTCGCCCTGTGGAAAACCGCCAAGCCGGGCGAGCCGGCCTGGGATTCGCCCTGGGGACCGGGCCGGCCGGGCTGGCACATCGAGTGCTCGGCCATGTCGACCAAGGCCCTGGGCGATACCTTCGACATCCACGGCGGCGGCGCCGACCTGACCTTCCCGCACCACGAGAACGAGATCGCCCAGTCCGAGGGCGCCACCGGCCACCCCTTCGTGAAGTACTGGATGCACAACGGTTTCGTGCGCATCAACGACGAGAAGATGTCCAAGTCGCTGGGCAATTTCTTCACGGTGCGCGAGATCCTGGCGCGCTACCGGCCCGAAGAGGTGCGCTACTTCATCCTGACCAGCCAGTACCGCAGCCCGCTCAACTACGACGAGGAGCATCTGGAGCAGGCGCGCGGTGCCCTGACCCGGCTCTACACCGCGCTGCGTGGCCTGCCCGCGGGCGACCCGGCCGCCGGCGCAGGCTTTGCCGAGCGTTTTTACGCCGCCATGGACGACGACTTCAACACCCCGGAGGCGCTGGCGGTGCTGTTCGATCTGGCGCGCGAGATCAACCGGCTGCGCAAGGACCAGGGCAGTGCGGCGGCGGGGCTGGGCGCGGCCCTGCGGCGGCTGGGGGAGGTGCTGGGGATTCTCCAAGACGATGCCGATGAGTGGTTGAAAGGTGGAGTGCAAGTGGCGGGAAGCGGTGGGCTCCAGGCTGGGTCTGCCGCGGTAACCGCTACCGGCGAGGTGGCGTATTCCGACCAGCACATAAACGAGCTGATCGAACAGCGCCTCGCCGCCCGCCAGGCCAGGAACTGGGCCGAAGCCGACCGCATCCGCGACCAGCTCAAGGCCCAGGGCGTGCTGCTCGAAGACGGGCCCCAGGGCACCAGCTGGCGACGTGGTTAGCCCAGCATGACCGGCCGGCAACAGGTCTTCGCCGTGTTCTACCGCGACTATGCGCACGCCGTGGCAATCAGCTCGGCCCAGCCCGAGTCCCTGTTGGCAGAGCGCATCCCGGCGCTGGCCGAGCGGCTGCTGGTGAACGAAGATAACTACCTGGGCGTGGTCGACCGCAACGAGGTCACACTGCAGCTGTTCCTCGAACACGACGGCCAGGTGGTGCTGGAACTGCTGCGGCCGGACCTGCCGGGTTACCTGCGCAAGGTGATGCCCCGCGCAGCCGCCCTCGAGCTGCTGGGCCATCTCCCCGATACCTTCGGCGCCGACCTGCTGCCGGGCGCGGAACCCGCCGGCGGCGAGGAAGCCGAGGGCTGCTGAACGCGCCCGGGCACCACCCCGATCGGGCCGAGGGCGGCCCTCCTACAGCGGCCAGTCCTGCGCAGGGTCTGGTAGGAGCGGCGCCCCCGCCGCGATGGTTCCGGCACCACCCGATCGGGCCGAGGGCGGCCCTCCTACGACGCACGCTCCCGGCAAGGTGGCACACCCCGCTGTAGGAGCGGCGCCCCCGCCGCGATGGTTCCGGAACCACCCGATCGGGCCGGGGGCGGCCCTCCTACGACGCACGCTCCGCGCAAGCTGGCACACCTCGCTGTAGGAGCGGCGCCCCCGCCGCGATGGTTCCGGCACCACCCGATCGGGCCGGGGGCGGCCCTCCTACGGCGCACGCTCCCGGCAAGGTGGCACACCCCGCTGTAGGAGCGGCGCCCCCGCCGCGATCTTCGCTCGTACCTCGGCCTTGCCGCCAGGTGCAATGACGCCGCCGGATCTGCCCCATACTTCGAGTCATAACGGGTCAGTGCGGAGGTGCGCATGGCACAGTTCAACCGCGGCGGCTGGGGGCGCCTGGCGGTGGCCTTGCTGACACTCCTGCCGGTCTGCGGTCCGATGGCGCAGGCCGCCGACCCCAGGGCGGGGCCCTTGCTGGCCGAGATCGAGCGGGACCTGGCCCTGCTCGGGCCGGCGCTCGGCATCGACGGTTTGAGCCCGGCGGTGCGCCAGGCGCTGCTCGACGTACCGCGCCAGGCCTTCGTGCCGCCCGCCGAGCGTGACCGCGCCTACGAGAACCGGCCGCTGCCGATCGGCTACGGCCAGACTATCTCCCAACCCCTGATCGTCGCGGTCATGACCGAGCTGTTGCAGTTGCAGCCCGGTCAGCGGGTGTTCGAACTGGGCACCGGCTCGGGTTACCAGGCGGCGGTGCTGGCGGCGCTCGGCGCCGAGGTCTACAGCGTCGAGATCGTGCCCGAACTGGGCGAGCGGGCCAGTGCCGCCCTGGCAGCCAGCGGCTACGCCGGGGTGCACACCCGCATCGGCGACGGTTACCACGGCTGGGAGGAGGCGGCGCCGTTCGATGCCATCATCGTCACTGCCGCCGGCGATCACGTCCCGCCGCCGCTATTGCGCCAGCTCAAGCCCGGTGGCCGCATGGTACTGCCGGTCGGCAGCCGCTACTTCACCCAGCAGCTGGTGCTGGTGACCCGACAGACCGACGGCAGCGTCGCAACGCGCGAACTCATGGGCGTGGCCTTTGTTCCCCTGACCGGGGAGCATTAACGACGGCCGCGCCATGGTCCGGGTAGCAGCCCCTGTCCCCTGGCTGGCCGTTGGCCTGCTCTCCGGCACTGCGCTGGCGTACGAGGTGCTGCTGACGCGGCTGTTCGCCCTGGTGCACTGGCATCACCTGGCCGCCACCATCATCAGCCTCGCGCTCCTGGGTTATGGCGCCAGCGGGACCTTCCTGAGCCTGCTGCAGCGGCACCTGGTGCGCTTGTTCGCCCCGGTCTTCGTCGGCAACGCCCTGCTGTTCGGTGCGACCCTGGCCGGCAGCTTTGCCCTCGCCGGGCGCATTCCACTGGACCCGCTGGCCCTGGCCTGGGAGCCCGCCGAACTACTGCGGCTCGCGGCGATTTTCACCCTGATGGCGGTGCCCTTCTTCGCCGTCGCGAACTGCATAGGGCTGGCCTTGTGGCGCTTCCGCGACCAGGTGCACCGCCTCTATGCCGTCGATCTCGCGGGCGCGGGGGTGGGCGCCCTGGCGGTGGTGGGCCTGCTGGCGCTGCTGCCGCCGGACCGGCTGCTGGTGTGGTTGACTGGCCTGGCGCTGGGCGGTGCGGCGCTGGCGGCCTTCGAACTGCGCTGGCGGCGGCTGCCGGTCGCCTTGCTAGTCTGCGCCGGCATCGGTGTGCTCGCCCTGTTCGATCCCGCCACGGTGCGCCCGGCCGCCTACAAGGACCTGGCGCGGGCGCTGACCGCGCTGGGTGCGACGGTCGAGGCCGTGGCGCCGGGGCCGCTCGGGGTGACGACCGTGGTGCACAACGAGCGGGTGCCGACCCGTCATGCCCCGGGGCTCGCCCTGCTGTCGCAGGCCCTGCCCCCGCCGCAGCGCGCCCTGTTCGTCGATGGCGACGCGGCCGGGGTGCTGGTGCAGTTCGACGGGCGGGACCCGCCCGCTTATCTGCGCGACCAGATCTCGGCCCTGCCCTATGGCCTGCTGCAGCGGCCGCGCGTGCTGGTACTGGGTGCCGGCGGCGGCGAGGCGGTGCTGCAGGCGCTGGCGCATGGTGCCACGGCGGTGCAGGCGGTGGAACTGCATGCCGAGCTGGTGGCGCTGCTGCGCACCCGCTTCCGGGAGTTCACCGGCGCGCTCTACGACCACCCGGCGGTGCAGGTGCATGCGGCCGAGCCGCGCGCCTTCCTGGCCCGCGGCGCGGGGAGCTTCGACCTGATCCAGCTCGATGCGGGCAGCGACCCGGTCGGGCTGGCGGCACAGCGCGAGCGTTACGACCTCACGCTGGAGGCCTTCGGCGACGCCCTCGGGCACCTGGCGCCGGGCGGG
>JBFZDU010000256.1:0-3388 GCA_041307205.1 Gammaproteobacteria bacterium
CCAGTCAGCCGTGGTGCTGGAGAACCTGATCGGCCAGTTTATATTTGGCAAGGCCCAAGAAGGAGCGCCAGAATGAAACTCAACAACCTCACGTGCATTCTCGTGGCGGCCGGCATGCTGCTGGCCGCCCTGCCCGGACGGGCTGAAACCATCAACCTGGAGCAGGCCGTGCAAATGAGCCTGGCCGCCGACCCTCGCATCAAGGAACGCGAGCAGTTGGTCGAGGTCGCGCGCGGCATGTTGCAGGAAGTGCAGGGCAACTTCGGCTGGCGGGTCAATGCCAATGCCTTCATCGGGCTCGCGCCCAAGGTCGAGGGCGGTTTTTTCCAGAACCAGGGCGGCGATAACAATACCTGCAACACGCCCCCCTGCACCCTGAGCACCTCTGGAGACGATTGGAACGGTCTTTCCGACTGGACACATCTGAGCATCGCCCTGATCAAGCCGCTCTACACCTTCGGCAAGATTGAACGCTACGGCGAGGCCGCGCAGGGCAACATCGATCTCAAGCAGGGCGAACTTCAGCAGACGCGTGGCGACACCGTCTATGAAACCAAGCGTGCTTATTTTGGCTTTCTCACTGCACGCGATTCGCGCCTGTTCCTCGAAGACATGCAGATCCGGCTGGGCAGGGCCGTCAGCGGCGTCGAGCGGGACCTCAAGGAAGAAACCGGTGAATCCAAGCAGTCGGACCTGTACGCCCTGCAATCCGCGAAAGGCCTGATCGGCAAATATGTGCAGCAGGCGCGCGCAATCGAGAAAATCACCCTCGATGGCCTGAAAGTGCTGGTCGGCGTCGAATTGAAGGCCGACCTGCAGGTGGCTGACGAACGCATCGAGCCGGTGCCTTTCCCGCAAGTCGATCTGGCCGTGTTCCAGTCGCGCGCATTGCAGAACCGCCCGGAGATGCAGCAGCTCGAAGCCGGGCTGCGTGCCCGCCGTGCCCTGGTCGAAGCCAAGAAGGCAGACCGCATGCCCGATGTCTATGCTGGCGTGGTCGGCCAGTTCAACTACGCTTCGAGACGCGAAGAGTCAGACAACCCCTACCTCGGCGATTCGTTCAACGGCGGGGGCGTTACCCCGGTGATCGGGATGAAATGGGACAGCGTGTTCGGGGCCGACAACGCTCGTGTCAATCAGGCGCAGGCCGAACTGGAAGCACTCAACCACAAGAAGGCATTTGCGGTCGCCGGCATCCCGTGGGAAGTGGGCCAGGCCTATGCCAATGCGCAGGCCAATTTCGAATCCCAACGCGAACTGGCCGAAGGCGCTGCCGCGGCGCGGCGCTGGATGGTGGCTGCACTGGCGGACTTTTCGGCCGGGCTGGACAGCGCCAGCACCGTGGCCGAAGCGGCCCGCAACTATGCGCTGACGCAAGTCGAATATCTGCGAACGGTAAACGACTACAACATGAACGTGGCGGAACTGGCGCGCCTTACGGGTGAACTCAAGTAAGCCTCGTGCGTCTATCCCACACCTAATGGGCCAGGCCCAATCTACTCGAACAGGAAAATTTCAAACATGTTGCGCTCTTTCTTACTGCTGCTGGCACTGGTGTTGGGGCTCAATACGCCCGTGGCCCTGGCCGACGACACCCCGCCCGACGTACTGGCTCGCACCTCTTCCGAGGAAGTCATCGCCATCCTGAAAAAGGACAAGGAACTGCGGAGCGGCAATCAGGCCAGGGTCTATCAACTGGTCGAAGCCAAGATCCTGCCCAATTTCGACTTCAACCGCATGACCCAGCTGGTGCTCGGAAAGAACTGGCCGCGCGCCTCCGCCAAGCAGAAACAGGAACTGGTGACCGAGTTTCGCAACCTGCTGGTGCGCACCTACTCCAGCTCGCTGACCGAGTTCACGGGCCAGACGGTCGAATTCAAGCCGCTGGCGCTGAAGCCGGACGACACCGACGTGACGGTGCGTTCCGAAATCCGCCAGCCGGGCGGGCAGCCCATTCCCGTCAACTACAGCATGTACAAGACGGATTTCGGCTGGAAGGTATATGACGTGACGATCGACAGCGTCAGCCTGGTCACCAATTACCGGGCCTCGTTTGCCAACACCATTCGTCAGAGCGGCATCGACGGCCTGATCAAGACCCTGGCGGACCAGTCTGCTCGCATCGAGGCCAAACCGGCCCAGCAACCCAAATCGTGATCGTTTGTGATGACAGCTGCTGCCACCTCACGGGCGCGGTAACCGTCGACAGCGTCGGCGGCCTGTTGCGCGAACTGCAGCCGCAGCTTGAAAAAGGCATCGACACGCTGGATTTCAGCGGTGTCGAAGCGGCCGACTCGGCCGCGCTTGCGCTCGTCTTCAGCGCCATGCGGCAGGCCCGGCATGCCGGAAGGACCCTGACCTGTACCGGCCTGCCCGCAAGCTTCACCACGCTGGCCGAGCTGTACGGAGTCGCCGAGTTGCTGCCGGCATGACTCCGGCGATCCGCGTCAGCGAACTGCGCAAGCGTTTTCGCACCACCCAGGCGCTCGACGGCGTTTCGCTCGACATCCAGCCCGGCGAGTTCTTCGGCCTCCTGGGCCCCAACGGGGCGGGCAAGACCACCCTGATTTCGATTCTGGCCGGGCTCACCCGCGCCGATGCCGGGCGCGCTGAAATCATGGGCCACGACGTCGTGCGTGACTACCGCCAGTCGCGCCGCGCACTGGGCGTGGTGCCGCAGGAACTGGTCTACGACCCTTTCTTCAACGTGCGCGAAACCCTGCGCATCCAGGCCGGCTATTTCGGTCTGAGACATAACGACGGCTGGATCGACGAGATCATGCACCACCTTGATCTCACCCCGCACGCCGACAAGAACACCCAGAGCCTGTCGGGCGGCATGAAGCGCCGCCTGCTGGTGGCGCAGGCGCTGGTGCACAAGCCGCCGGTGATCGTGCTCGACGAGCCGACTGCCGGCGTCGACGTCGACCTGCGCCGCTCGCTGTGGGAATTCATCAGCGGCCTCAACCGCGAAGGCCACACCGTCCTCCTGACCACGCATTACCTGGAAGAAGCCGAGGCCCTGTGCGGCCGCATCGCCATGCTGAAAAGCGGGCGGGTGGTTGCCTGCGACACCACGCGCAACCTGCTGCGGCTCACCAAGGAGCACTGCGCGCAGTTGCGGCTGGACAGCGAGACCGTGCCGGCCGCCTGGCAAACCCGCCTGCAGCACGACGCGGACGGCAGCTGGCGCCTCAACTTTGGCGAGTATGGCGAACTGGAGGCCCTGCTCGCCGACCTGCGCGGTGCCGGCGTGCGCGTGACCGAGATGCAGTTGCAGGAACCCGACCTGGAGGATGTCTTCACCGACATCATGAAGCGCACATGATCCTGAAAATCCCGGTTGGGCGCGCCCAGTGGTGCGTCTGGGCAGGTGGCTGCCGCGAAG
>JBFZDU010000257.1:0-3241 GCA_041307205.1 Gammaproteobacteria bacterium
GCGAGCCGGACAATCGACACGATGCGAAAGCGGTGCGGGTGGAGTGGCGGGGCCACAAGATCGGCTACGTGCCGCGCCGCGAGAACGCCGGCGTCGCGCGCCTGATGGATGGCGGGCAAATATTGACGGCCCGCATCGTCCGTCTCGCCGAGGTGCGCGACCCGTGGTCGCGCGTGCGCTTCGAAATCCTGATTCCCCTGCAGAACGACTCGAGGAGACCTTCATGACGCGCGGGATCGCTTTCACCCTGTTGGCACTCGCCTGGCTGGCGCCGGCGCAGGCCGATGAATTGCCGCTGGCGCGCCTGCAGCTGCCGCCCCGCTTCGAGATCGAACTGTTCGCCCGCGTGCCGAATGCGCGCCAGATGGCGCTGGGCAAGAACACCCTGTTCGTCGGCAGCCGGCGTGCCGGCAAGGTCTATGCGATTCCGCTTGCCGGTGCGCGCACGCCGGTGGTGATCGCCGACGGCCTCACGATGCCGGTCGGCGTGGCTTTCCGTGACGGCGACCTGTATATGTCGGCAGTGAGCCGGGTCCTGCGGCTGCGTAATATCGAGGCGCGCCTGAACAAGCCGCCGCGCCCCGAAACCGTGAGCGTCGTGTGGCCGACTGAAACCCACCACGGCTGGAAATTCATCGCATTCGGTCCCGACGGCAAGCTCTACGTGCCGGTGGGCGCACCCTGCAACATCTGCGACGCCGGTGTCGACCGCTACGCGACGATCACCGCGCTCGATCTCGCGAGCGGCAAGCTCGAAGTGGTCGCGCGCGGTGTGCGCAACACGGTCGGCTTCGACTGGCATCCGCAGAGCGGCGAGTTGTGGTTCACCGACAATGGGCGCGACCTGATGGGCGACGATGCGCCGCCGGACGAGTTGAACCGCCTTGCCCAACCCGGCCAGCATTTCGGCTATCCGCATTGTCACGGCCGCGCCATCGTCGACCCCGAATACGGGAAGGGCCGGCGCTGCGCCGAATTTGTGCCGCCGGTGCAGGAACTCGGCGCACACGTGGCCAGCCTCGGGATGCGCTTCTATACCGGCAAGGCATTCCCCGAGCGCTATCGCAATGCCGTCTTCATCGCCGAGCACGGCTCGTGGAACCGCAGCAGCAAGGTCGGCTACCGCGTCAGCGTGGTGCACCTGCAGGACAACCGCGCCGTCGCCTACGAACCCTTTGTAACGGGCTGGATTGGGGACGAGTCGGCCTGGGGCCGCCCGGCCGACGTGCTGGTGATGCCGGACGGCAGCCTGTTGATATCGGACGACCATGCCGGCGCAATTTACCGCGTCGTCTACCGTGGCAACCGGTAAAGGTAAAATTGCGCTGATGAAACTGCTTGTCCTCGATACATCCACCGAATACTGCTCGGCCGCGCTGTGGCTGGAGGGGCGCGTCCTGGCGTTCCGGGTACTGGCCGAGCAGCGTCACAGTTCGCTTCTGCTGCCGATGGTGGACGAGTTGCTGCGTGAGGCCGGGCTGACCCTGCGCCAGCTCGACGGCATCGCCTATGGCGCCGGCCCCGGCTCGTTTACCGGCCTGCGCATCGCCTGCGCGGTGACGCAGGGCCTGGCGTTTGGCGCCGACCTGCCGGTGGTGGGCGTCTCGACGCTGGAATCGATCGCCCAGCAGACGGGCGCCGGGCAGGTGCTGACGGTGCTCGACGCGCGCATGGCCGAGGTCTACTGGGCGGCTTACCGGCGCGACGGGGAAGGCTGGCGGGCGGTCAGCGAGCCGCAGCTGGCGCTGCCCGAGTCGGTGGCGGTGCCGGCAGGCGGCGAGTGGGTGGGCGCCGGCAATGGCTTTGCCGCGCTGGGCGAGGTGTTGCGCCCGCGCTTGGCGGCTGCGCTGGTGCGGATCGACGACACGCTCATGCCCGACGCCGCGGCAATGGCGCCGCTCGCTGTCCGCGCGTTCGAACGCGGCGAGGGGATGGATGCCGCGCTGGCCGCGCCGATCTACCTGCGCGACAAGGTGGCGCTGACGGTGGACGAACGCCGCCAGAAGAAATCCGCATGAGTGCCGTGCCAGAGATTCCCGTCCACGCGGTCGAACACCGCCTGCGCCCGATGACCGAGGCCGACCTGCCGCGCATCCACCGAATCGAACTGGCGAGTTACGAACACCCGTGGACGCCGGGCAATTTCGCCGATTCGCTGCGGGCCGGCTACAGCATGTGGGTGCGCGAGGCCGAAGGCGAAATCATCGGCTACTACGCATTGATGGTCGCGGCGGGGGAAGCGCATGTGCTCAACCTCACCATCGCACCCATGTGGCGGCGCCATGGTCTCGGTCGCGATCTGCTCGAGCATTGCCTGCAACGCGCCTGCGATCACCACGCCGAGAGCATCTTCCTCGAGGTGCGCATGTCCAACACCGCCGCGATCGGCCTGTATCAGAGCAGTGGTTTCGTCGATCTGGCGGTGCGGCGGGGCTATTACCCCGCGCGCAGCGGCCGTGAAGATGCCCTCATCATGATGAAGGAACTGTCATGCTGAGCCGCGACGACATCTTCAGCGAACTTGGCATCGGACCGGTGTGGCGGCTGCGCGAAACCCCGACCGCCGCTCCGCTTTCAGCCCCGGAATACACCTGGGACACGCTCGCCGACGCCGTCGCCCATTGCACGGCCTGCAAGCTTGCCGCCACCCGCACCCAGGGCGTGCTCGGCGTGGGCGACCGCAACGCCGACTGGCTGATCATCGGCGAGGCGCCGGGGGCGGACGAGGATGCTCAGGGCGAGCCCTTCGTCGGCCAGGCCGGCAAGCTGCTCGACGCGATGCTGGCCGCAGTCGGCCTGAAACGCGGCGACAACGTCTACATCACCAACGTGCTGAAATCGCGTCCGCCCGGCAACCGCAATCCCGAGCCGGATGAAGTGGCCGCGTGCCGGCCCTACCTGCTGGCGCAGATCGAACTCATCCAGCCGAAACTCATCCTCGCGCTGGGTCGTTTTGCCGCGCAAAGCCTGCTCGACACCGACGAGACGATCGCCCGCCTGCGCGGACGCGTACACCAGTTCCAGGGCGTGCCGCTGGTGGTGAGCTATCACCCGGCCTACCTGCTGCGCAACCTGCCCGACAAGGCGCGCGCGTGGGAGGACCTGTGTCTCGCCCGGCGTACTTTACACCCCTGACCCCTGACCCCTGTATCTATGAAACTTCTGCATTCCGCACTGCGCTTTCGCGTCAATTACTTTTCCGATCTCGGCCGTCATCAGGTGGTGGTGTGGATGCCGGGCG
>JBFZDU010000258.1:0-12114 GCA_041307205.1 Gammaproteobacteria bacterium
AGTAACATTGCCCCAATTCGACACGTTGCGGCCTGTACCCAGGGCAGACATCCGGAACCTTTTGGCACGCCGCAGCAACTTCAGCATCGCTGCGAAAAACTACCCGTATCGTCCGGCGACCGTCCTCCTGGATTGATGGCGGAACTGGCCACCGGCCTGCTTCTGCGATTCACCGGCATCGGGTGCCGGCCGATCGTCGACCGCTCGCCAAATGGCTGAAGCAGGCCAGCCGGACGGCCGTTCTGCCGTCGGGCTTGGAGTCCAGGGATAAGGCAGGAATTGACCGGGTACGCTGGGGCTGGGTGCCGCCGGAATCCGGGGAGCACGATCATCGGCATGGCCAAGACCCGTGTCGACCGTCATGAGGAACAGTGAAGATGCGTTATGTCAGTACACGCGGTGGCGTCGAGCCGGTGGGCTTCGCCCGGGCGGTGATGATGGGGCTGGCCACCGATGGCGGCTTGCTGTTGCCCGAGTCGTTCCCGCGCCTGGACGATCAGACCCTGCGGACCTGGGCCGGGCTGAGCTTCCAGGACCTGGCCGTGGAGGTGATGCTGCCTTATGTCGGCGCTGACCTGAGCCGGGATGAACTGACCGGACTGGTGCAGCGCTCCTGCGCCAGTTTTGCGCATCCGGAAATCACCCCCCTGGTGCTGGCCGGCGAACGGCGCATTCTGGAGTTGTTCCACGGACCCACCGCCGCCTTCAAGGATGTCGCGCTGCAGTTCCTGGGTAATCTGTTCGAGTTTCTGTTGCAGCGCCAGGGTGGGCAGCTCAACATCCTCGGCGCCACCTCGGGCGACACCGGCTCGGCCGCCATCTACGGCGTCCGGGGCAAGGACCGGATCCAGATCTTCATCCTGCATCCGCTCGGCCGGGTCTCCCCGATCCAGGAACGGCAGATGACCACGGTGCTGGACGCCAACGTCCACAACATCGCCATCCGCGGTTCGTTCGACGACGGCCAGCGCATCGTAAAGGACCTGTTCAATGACCTCGCCTTCAAGGAGAAGTACAGTCTCGGGGCGGTCAACTCCATCAACTGGGCCCGGGTCCTGGCGCAGGTGGTCTACTACTTCTACGCTTGGGGGCGCGTCAGCGGCGGCGATGCCAAGCAACGGGTGAGTTATTCGGTGCCGACCGGCAACTTCGGTGACATCTTCGCCGGCTATGTCGCCAGCCGCATGGGCCTGCCCGTGGAACGGTTGATCCTGGCGACCAACCGCAACGACATCCTGTGCCGGTTCATCGACTCTGGGACCTATGCGGCCGGGGAGGTGGTGCCAACAATCAGCCCCTCCATGGACATCCAGCTGGCCTCCAATTTCGAACGTTATCTTTACTACCTGCTGGACGAGGACCCGCAAGCCGTGCGCGCCTGCATGAGCCAACTGGCCGAACACGGCGGTTTCAGCGTCCCGGAGGAAAAGCGCCGGCTGGTGGCATCGGTGTTCGCCGCCAGGTCGGTGAGCGAGGCCGATACCCTGGAGCAAATCCGGCGGACCTACCGCGCATGCGGCTATATCCTCGACCCGCACAGCGCCATCGGCGTCTGCGCCGCCAGCGACTGGCCCGATGCGATCTGCCTGGCTACCGCTCACCCGGCCAAGTTTGGCGACGCGGTGCGCCAGGCCATAGGGGTCGAGGCCGAGCCACCGCCCTCGCTGCAGGGCTTGATGGACAAGGAACGGCGTTGCGTGGAACTTGCCGCCACCAGCGAGGCCGTGCGGCGCTATATGGACCAACTGCTGGCCGCGGCCGACTGAGTTCCGATCATGGCCACTGAAAGCCGCACCATCGAGATCCTGGACACGACCCTGCGCGACGGCGAACAGACCCAGCGGGTGTCGTTCTCGCCGGGCGAGAAACTCAACATCGCACAAGCGATGCTGCAACTGCTGAAGGTGGACCGGCTGGAAATCGCCTCGGCCCGGGTCTCCCGCGGCGAACTGGAAGCGGTAGCCAATATCCTCGAATGGGCGGAGCTGGTCGGCCTGGACGACCGAATCGAGGTGCTCGGTTTCGTCGACCACCAGCGCAGCGTGAACTGGATCGTCGATGCCGGCGGGCATGTCATCAACTTGCTGGCCAAGGGCAGTGCCAAGCACTGTATCGGCCAGCTGCGCAAGACCCGGGAGCAGCATGTCGAGGATATCCGGCAGACCCTGGACTACGCCTATGCCAAAGGGCTGCGCGCCAATCTCTACCTGGAGGACTGGTCCAACGGTTACCGGGATTCACCCGATTACGTCTACCGCATGATCGAGTCGCTCCAGAACCAGGGAATCGGCCACTTCATGTTGCCCGACACCCTGGGGGTGATGACGCCCGAGCAGGTCTTTGCCGGCTTGACCGATATGCGGGAAAGGTTCCCGAACTGTCGGTTCGATTTTCATCCGCACAACGACTACGGGCTGGCGACCGCCAACTGCCTGGCCGCGGCGCGGGCCGGGGCGGCGGCCATCCACTGCACCGTTAACTGCCTGGGCGAGCGAGCCGGAAACGCCTCTCTGGCCGAGGTGGTAGTCAACCTGAAGGATCACCTGGGGTTTCGTCTGGGCATCGATGAAAGCCATATTGCCCGGGTCAGCCGTATGGTGGAGAACTTCTCGGGCAAACGCATCGCCGACAACGCCCCCATCGTCGGGGATGATGTCTTCACCCAAACCAGCGGCATTCACGCCGACGGTGACAACAAGAGCAATTTGTACCAGACCGAACTGGGCCCGGAACGCTTTGCCAGGCAACGCGGTTACGCCCTGGGCAAGCTCAGTGGCAAGGCCTCGGTGTTGAAGAACCTGGAAATGCTCGACATCAGGCTCTCCCCGGAGGACCAGGAAAAGGTCCTGCAACGGGTGGTCGCCCTGGGCGATTCCAAGAAGGCGGTCACCTCGGAAGATCTGCCCTTCATCATTGCCGAGGTCCTCGAAAGCAAGGACTACAACCACATCGAGCTGCTCAACTGCTCGATCACCAGCGGTTTTGACCTGGAGTCGACTTCCAGCATCCGGATCCGGATCAATGACCGGGTGTTTCTTGCCTCGGGGATCGGCAACGGCGGCTTTGACGCCTTCATGGAAGCCTTGCACAAGGTCCTGCACCAGGAGGGCATATCCATACCGCAACTGGCCGATTTCGAGGTCCGCATACCGCGCGGGGGCAAGACCAGCGCACTGACCGAGGCGATCATCACCTGGGATGCCGACGGCAGTAACTTCAAGACCCGCGGCGTGGATTCCAACCAGGTTTTTGCCAGCATCAAGGCCGCCATACGCATGCTCAACGTCCAGCTGAACAAGGCCAGGACCTCGGTCCGGCGCTGAGCCTGTGCCGGCCGTGCCCGGCCGCCTGACAGCAGGACTCCGCCTCAATCGCGCCGCGTCAGGACGTAGCCCAGTTCCGTCAGGCCGCTCGGGTGGGGAATCTCCAGCGGGGGTTCCGCCGGCCATTCCCATCGCGCCGGGTCGAACACCTCGCACATGCGCGGCGGCGGGCAATCGAACGGCGGCCCACCCTCCCTGCCGGTCTGCATGAACAGGGCCAGCAAGCGGCCGCCCGGCACCAGCCAGTCGGCCAGGCGCTGCCCGTACTCGCACCAGTGCGCTGGATCCAGGGCGCAGATGCAGGTCTGCTCGTAGATGGCGTCGAAGGGCTCGGTCGGGGTCCAATGCAGCAGGTCGGCCTGCAGCACGGTGGCATGCAGGCCCGCGTCGTTGAGCCGCGACAGCAGCTTGAGCACCGGCTGCGCCGCGATATCCACCGCGGTCACCTGCCGGCCGGCCCGCGCCAACTCCAGGATCTCGTAGCCGTGGCCGCAGCCGGGCACCAGCACCCGTCCGGGCGGCACTAATCCTGTCGCCAACCAGTGGTGCAGGGCAGGGCTGTGTCCGCCCCGATCCCAGCCGGTAAGACCGGTCCGGTAGCGGTGCTCCCAGTCGCGCTGCCGCCGCCACGTATCCGACATATATATTGGCATTCAAGCAGTCCCAGCTACGGACGATTAAAGCATTGGCAATACAGCGTATTTTGCCAAGCGGAAACAGGCTATTATCGACCGATGGCCAACACTGTCCAATTCAAAGTCGCCTGGTCCGGGGAAGCGGACTGCCGCAATTGCAGTCTGCGCAGTTCGGTGCTGTTCGCCGGCCTGGAGGAGCATGATTTCGAGCAAATCCACCGCCCCATCGACCAGTTCCTGTTTCAGCCCGGCGAGATCCTGTACCGTGCCGGACAGCCGGCGGATCGCCTGTACACCGTTCGCAGCGGCCTGGTGAAGCTGGTGCAGTTCCTGCCGGACGGCGCGCAGCGCATCGTGCGCCTGATGCGCACCGCTGACGTGGTCGGCTTGGAGTCCTTGCTGGATGAGCCGTACGAACACGACGCGGTGGCTATGCAACCGACCGAGGTGTGCTGCCTGCCGACCGCCGTCGTCAAACTGCTGGAACAGCAAAATCCGAAGTTGCACAAGGAGTTGCTGAATCGCTGGCAACGGGCGCTGAAGGATGCCGACGCCTGGATCACGCACCTGTCCACCGGCTCGGCCAAACAGCGGGTGGCGCACCTGCTGCTGCGCCTGGCGCGGGACGCGGCAAGCAGCGAATGCGAACTGTTCGGGCGTGAGGACATGGGGGCGATGCTGGGCATCACCACCGAAACCGCCAGCCGCACCATTGCCGAATTCAAGCGTCAGGGGCTGCTGATGGAAACCCGCCCCAACCGATTCCTGCTGGACATCCCCAACCTCGCGCAGCTTGCCGAAGAGTGACCCGGGCACCCGGTGCGCCGCTGACGGCGCCCGCCGTTGCGGGATTTCAATGCGCCTTGCCAGGGCTTCGTCGTCAACTGGTTTCCCTGCCAGGGAATGTCGCGCCGCCCTCGCGCAGCGCAGACGAGGCGTTCGCCCGGTTTGGGGGACTTCGCCATGCAACAAAGCTTATTACAGGAAAAATACCCTGTTTTCACCTTGAGCATCGACAAGAGCGAGACACCGTACGCCAGCATCGATGCCGTGGTGGACTACCTGCGGGACTGCATCCGCAGCCACCCGTACGCCACTTACATCACCACCTTCGATCACTATGCCCACACCAAGAGCTTGTCCGAAGGACAGGTCGCGCCCGAGATCCTGGCGGCCAAGAACCTGGTGTTCTGTTTCGGTCTGACCCTGCCCGACCCGCGCATGCTCGCGGTCCGGCCACGCTCCATCGGCGTTGCGGAACTGGCCCAGCAATTCGTGGTAAGTTTCCTCGAAGCGCCCATGCCGGTCGCCAACAGCGCCATCGAGGGTTGGGTCAGGGCGTTGCACGAAAGACAAGCCGCCTGAGGAAGACAGCGTCATGCGCATCGCAGTGACCAGCCAGAATTTCCGCACCGTGACTGGCCACGCGGGCAAGACGCGCCGTTTCCTGGTCTACGAAGTGGACAGCGCGGGGACCCGGGAAATCGATCGCCTGGATCTGCCCAGGGAACTGTCGTTTCACGAATTTTCAGGGCAGAAGCACCCGGTGGACGGCACCGCCGTGCTGGTGACCGGCAGTTGCGGCGAGGGTTTCCGTGACAAGATGGCGCGGCGCGGCATCCAGGTCGTGATCACCGACCTGGACGATCCGGCCGCGGCGGCCAGCGCCGCCTATGCCGCGGACACCTCGCCCGCATGAAGCAGGGACGCGGGCGCCGGGCGGGCGCGCAACGCAGCGGCGCAGCGCCAAACCGCCTGCGGCACAGATCGGCCCTCAGGTCGGCGCTGGACGAAATCTTCGTCATGGGGCCGGACGAGTTTACGGCACGCTCGCTGTTGCGCACCCTGGAGCGGCTGATGCGCGGGGGCGGTTGACCCGCCCCCGGCATGAATTGAACGGGCCGCGCGGCGCCATTGCCGCCCGGTCACCAACACGCCGCAGACCGCGGCTGCGCCGTCACATTGCCATTTCCAGGTCGTCCTGCACCGCATCTATGCCCGCCCTGGCGCATTCCTCGTCGGTCTCGCCAGCTGGTGCGCCCGACACCCCGACGGCCCCGAGCAAGGCGCCGCCCACCTGCACCGGCAGGCCGCCCGCGGACATCACCAGGCCGGGCACGCGCCCGACCGGCGTGTCGGCGCGGTCCGCCATGGTCGAGGTGGCGGCATTGAAATTGGCGGCGGTGTAGGCCTTTTGCCGGCTGATGGTCAGGGTCAGCGGCGCCGCAATGGTGTCGCGCAGCACCGCCTGCACCGTGCCGTCGCGATCGACCACCGTCACGCCGATCTGGATGCCCTTGGCCCGACAGGCGCCAATGGCCCCCTGGGCAATCTTCTGCGCCGTCTCCATGGAGAGGCGCTTGATCTGCAGCGTCATCGCATCGTCCGCGTATGCCACACCCTGACTGACCGCCAGGCCGAGCAGCAGCGCGATTGTCTTGCCTGTTTTCATCATGCCTCCGAGTGTTCGTTCCGGGCACCGAACCGTGCCTGACCGAGTTTAACAGTCAGCCGGGGCGACACCATGCGAGTGGCGCCAGGTGGCATTGGGGTGTGACTGCAGCCGCCGTCAGGAGCCGATCGACGAACTGCTCTGCGGTGGCACCGATCCACAGCGGCTCAGGCGTCGCGGTCGCTGCCGTAGCGGCTGACCACGTAGTCCTCGACGATGCGCTGAAACTCGGCGGCAATGTTGTCGCCTTTGAGCGTCACGAACTTCTCGCCATCGACGTAGACCGGGGCGGCCGGCCGTTCCCCGGTACCGGGCAGGCTGATGCCGATGTTGGCGTGCTTGCTTTCGCCCGGACCGTTCACCACGCAACCCATCACCGCCACGTCCATGGCCTCGACCCCCGGATAGCGGTCGCGCCACAGGGGCATCTGCGCGCGCAGATAACCCTGGATGTCCTGGGCGAGTTGCTGGAAATAGGTGCTGGTGGTGCGGCCGCAGCCTGGGCAGGCGATGACCATGGGCATGAAAGCGCGCAACCCCATGGACTGCAGGATCTCCTGCGCCACGCGCACTTCCTGGGTGCGATCGCCGCCCGGCTCGGGCGTCAGCGAGATACGGATGGTGTCGCCTATGCCTTCCTGCAGCAGCACTGCCAACGCCGCGGTCGAGGCCACTATGCCCTTGGAGCCCATGCCCGCCTCGGTCAAGCCCAGGTGCAGGGCGTAATCGCTGCGCGCCGCCAGAGCCCGGTATACGCCGATCAGGTCCTGCACCCCGCTCATCTTGCACGACAGCACGATCCGCTCGCGCCCCAGGCCGATCTCCTCGGCCTTGGCGGCGCTCTGCAGCGCGGACGCCACCATGATCTCGCGCATCATGCGGTCGGCGTCGTGCGGTTCGGGCGCGCGGGCGTTCTCGTCCATCATGCGCGCCACCAACCCCTGGTCCAGCGAACCCCAGTTGACCCCGATGCGCACCGCCTTGTCATAGCGGATGGCGGTTTCGATCATGGCAGCGAACTGGCTGTCGCGGGTCTGTCCGCTGCCGACATTGCCCGGGTTGATCCGGTACTTGGCGAGCGCCCGGGCGCAATCGTCGAACTTGGCCAGCAACTTGGCGCCGTTGAAATGAAAGTCACCGACCAGGGGCACGGTCACCCCCTGGGCGTCCAGGGCGGCGCGGATCGCCGGCACCGCCGCCGCCGCGGCCTCGTTGTTGACCGTGATCCTTACCAGTTCGGAGCCGGCACGGGCCAATTCGGCCACCTGGTGCACCGTGGCGGGAACATCCGCCGTATCCGTATTGGTCATGGACTGGACCATGACCGGGGCGTCCCCGCCGATCAGGACTCCGTCGATCCGGACGGCTACGCTGCGGCGACGGCTTATGGGGCTGTTAGACATGGACAAGCGGCACGGTGGCTCGGGGATCGCGCCATGATAGCGGATGCCGGCTGCCCGCTCATGTCGCCGCTGCCAGGCGCTGGCGCAGCCAGCCCGTCAGGCTCAGGCGCGGGCGGGCGGTCGGCAGCACTTCGTGCTCGAAGACCGCGCTCAGAAAGGTCACTAGGGTGCCCGCCAGCGGCAGCACGTCCAGCGTTTCGCCCGAATTCAGATAAAGCCGCAGTTCGCCGCCGTCGTGCGCCGCCCAGGCATCGTTCAGGTACAGCACGCAACTCACCTGCCGATACTGCACGCCCTCGAACTGGTCGAGGTGACGCCGGTAGAAGGCGCCCGGTTCATACCTCGCGAAGTGCCCTTCGTACTCGAACAGGCCGAGGTACAGGCGCCGATTGACCGCCTGCCGCAGGGCCTCCACCCGGGCGAGGTAGCCGCCCAAGGCCCCGGATGCCTGGCCCGGATCGATCCAACGCACCGCGTCGCGCCGCACCTCGGGCCGCAGGGCCAGGGTTCCCGCAATGCCCACCCGGGCCGGTCGGAACTCACCGCTCTGCCAGCGCCGCTGTGCCTCCAGGACCAACCCCTGCACCTGGGTTGCGTCCAGGAACCCGGTGGATACGCACCAACCCGGCCCGGCGAGGGCAGCGGCGATGCGTTCGATCTCGGGGTCATCGGGAGAAGTTGGGGTAAGGGCGGCGACCATCGACAACATCCGGCATAAGGATGCGGGCTTGTAGCACGACCGCGCGCCGCCGCCCAGCGAATTCGAACGGCCCCCGGCCACCGGACCCGGACCGGCGGCAGCGGCGACCCAGCACAGAAAAGCCCGGCCGAAGCCGGGCGCTGTCACCGCGCTCAGCCAGCCGCTTTATTTCAGCTTGCCGATGCCGAGCATCTTCAGGATGTACTTCTCATACACGGGCTCGGAGGTGCCTTTTTTCATCTTGCGGATGAAATACTTCTCGAAGGCAATCTTCGCCATGTGCACCCATTTGCCCTTCTTGAACCAGGCCACGTTACGCGGCGGGATCTGCGGCAGCGCCACGAAGGCCGCCCCGGTATCGCCCATGTCGGCCAGGCAGATGGCGTTCCAGGTTGCCCTGGTATCTGGCGCCTTGCCGGCGAGTTCGTTGGCGATGTTGTGTACGATCGCCGTGACCATGGACTCGATCATGTAACCCGTCTTGGGTGCACCCGTGGGCACCGCGGTGGGCTCCACCGGCGGGATGGCGATGCTCACGCCCGCCGCGTAGATGTGCGGGTAGGTCGGGTTGCGCTGGAACTCGTCCACGAACACGAAGCCACGCGGGTTGCACAGGCCTTC
The DNA here is from genome assembly GCA_041307205.1 of Gammaproteobacteria bacterium. Classification (GTDB taxonomy): domain Bacteria; phylum Pseudomonadota; class Gammaproteobacteria; order Chromatiales; family Chromatiaceae; genus JARRQB01. The sequence continues at coordinate 9,135 of JBFZDU010000258.1, forward strand.
GACCGCGGCCACGGCGGCCACGCCTTTGAAAGCCGGCAGCATCATCGAGTACTTGAAGGCGACCTCGTGATCCTTGACCTTGTTGCCGGAATCGTCGTACTGCTCGACCAGCATCCTGCCGGCTTCCACCTTGGTCACCTTGGCGTTGGTGATCCAGTTGATGTGGTGGTTGCGCATCTCCGATTCGAGCATGCCCTTGGAGTCGCCCACCCCGCCCAAGCCGAGATGGCCGATATAGGGCTCCGAGGTGATGAAAGTCATCGGCACCTTGTCGCGCATTTTGCGCTTGCGCAGATCGGCGTCGAGGATGAAGGCGTATTCGTATGCCGGACCGAAGCAGGAGGAGAAAGGCATCGCGCCGACCACGACGTGCCCGGGATTTTCGAGGAAGTCCTTGTAAGCGGCGTAGGCCTTTTCGGCGTGATCCACGGTGCACACCGAGTGGGTGTGACCGCCCTCGGGACCGGCCCCGCCGACCTCTTCAAAGGCCAGCCGCGGCCCGGTGGCGATGATCAGGTAGTCGAAATCCAAGACGTCGCCGTCGGCGAAGGTCATGGATTTGCCGTGCGCGTCGATCTTGTCGCAGCGCTTGGCGATAAAGTTGATGCCCTTGCGTTCGAGGTGCGGCCGGATATCGAAGGTGACGCTCGCCCGATCACGCCAGCCCACGGCGACCCAGGGGTTGGACGGGACAAACTGGAAATAGTCGCGTTCGTTGACGACCGTAATCTCGTGCTCGCTGCCGAGTGCTTCACGCAATTCGTATGCGCAAGGCATGCCGCCCGTGCCGGCGCCGAGAACCACTAGATGTGCCATTGGAGCCCTCCTTCAGAGCATGCAAATTGCCAGGTGGTCGGCAGCGTGGCGCCTGTGCCTCTACGGGCAGACAGCCAGTGTGGTCATAAGTGAAGCGCACGCCGCTATTGTTCTTTTCACGCAGACCTGCAATCTCCCCTGCCGGGCCCGGATGCCCCGGCCAAATCCGCGCGCAGTGCGCGGAGTATCGCACAATCCGGTAACTGCACCTATGGCGCGCAGGGCGTAGCATAGGCCACCCGACTGCGGAGTTCACATCTTGTCAGACCCCTTGTCCCTGCTGTTTCTCGGTACCGGCAGCGCCCAGTCGCTGGATCTGGGCAACTCGGCGGCAGTACTCGAACGCGCCGGCAGGCCCCTGCTACTGATCGATTGCGGGCCGGACACGGTCCGCCAGTTCGTGCACGCCTATGCCGGACAATTACCGCAGGCGGTGTTCCTGACCCACACCCACCTCGATCACATCGGCGGCCTCGAAAACCTGTTCTACCTGGCGTGGTGCCGCCAACCCAGCGCCGACACGATTCGCCTCTACGTCCCGGTAAAACTGGTCGAATTGCTGCACAAGCGAGTGGCGGATTACCCTAACATCCTGGCAGAAGGTGGGACGAATTTCTGGGACGCCTTCCAGCTGATCCCGGTCAGCGAGCAGTTCTGGCACGCCGGGCTGCGCTTCGCGGTCTTCCCGGTACGCCACCACGAATTCCTCACCGCGTTCGGGCTAGCGCTGCCCGGCCGCTTCCTGTTCACCGGCGACACCCGCCCGATCCCCGAGGTGTTGGTCCGCTACGCCTGCCAGGGCGAGCTGGTATTCCACGACTGCGGCCTGCAGTCCAATCCATCCCACACCGGGCTGGACGACCTGAGCCACTGCTATGGCGCGGAACTGCTGCCGCGCTTGGTCCTGTACCACTACGAGTCCTACCAGGCGGGGGAGTTCATGGCCCAACACGGCTACCGCGTGGCCAGGCCCGGTGAACGCTTCTGCCTGAGCAACGGCAGCGACCGGCAGCACCCTGACGGCAGGGTCGAGGGCCTTGACGGCAGGGCCGAGGGCCGAGGGTCGAGGGCCGAGGAAGAAACCTCGATCTAGGAGCGACAAGAGCGTCGCGGCCCCGGCCGCGGCAGACCCCTCGTTCCTCGAATCTCGGCCCCGTCGTTCAAAGATCCCCGTTAACCCCCGCGTCCACAATGCTGTAAATGGTGTCGCGCACCTTCTGCGCCAGCGGCTGCAGATCCGGCGGCAGTTCGACGGCGTGCAGCATCAGGTCCATGTTCATGGTGACGATCCAGCCCTTGCCCTGGGCGTCTTCGAGCACCGCGATCCGGCACGGCAGGAAGCCGGCGAAGATGATGTCGAATTCCACCATCTTCTTGGCGATCAAGGCGTCGCAATAGGCCAGGATACGCATGTAACGGGCTTCCTCGCCCATCGCCTTCACCTGCTCCGACAAGGGCAGGTCGGCGACCAGCTTGAAGTTGAGCATGTTGCTGCGCAGTTCCATGGAGGCGATGGCGTCCTCCAGGCTCACGCCGTCGGCGATCGCGAACTTCTGGATGCTGGCCTGCACCATCTGGCGGGCGGTGGCCTGGTCGAATGCGGGCGGCTCGACAGCGGGCGCGTCGGCCGCCGGCAAGGGGCTGGCGAGCAGGGCGAGCGGTAGCGCGACAAGGGAAATCAGGCGTTTCATGGTTTGGGTTCCTCGCTGGATCCGGAGTTTAAGGTCGCGGGGCGGCACCTCGGCACACAGGCAGCAACGCCACAAAGCAGGCCGCCCCGGCATTCTAGCGGACCTGGTGGAAGACAGCCCAGGTCATGGCGCCGCCGGTCACCCGGTCCGCCGCTGCAACCAGCGCCAGACCCGACCGTGCGGCATGACCTGGCCGGTGCAGACGTACTCCAGGGTATTGGCATGGCAGGCCGACCAATCGAGGCGGGTAAAGGCCGCCGCGGCGCCGCAGAACAGGATCCGGTCGCCGGGTGCAAGCAGGGTATCTTCGCCCGGCAATAGCAGCCGCTCGCTGCCACGCTCCAGCAGCAGGGCGATGCATGGCAACTGGCGTGCACGGTCCCAGGGATCGCGCAACAGATCCCCCAGGGCGATCTGCATGCCCCGTAGTAAGGCGTGGTGCAGGGCGCAGGCGTCGTCGGCGTCGGCCGCCA
>JBFZDU010000259.1:0-6529 GCA_041307205.1 Gammaproteobacteria bacterium
GGCGTCCTTGCTGACCAGTTTGAGCGCTTCTTCGCCAGGGGCATCGGGGCGCTTCGACGGCCGCGTGAACTGGAACAACTCATGGAACAGGTTGTCGTGGAACTGCGACACGACCTGGTCCTGTTTGAGCCATAATTCGCGCTGGCCCTCGAAGAACCGCGCTTGCACGGCGTTGCTCTCCGCCTTGTCGGCGTATTCGAGCAACACCCGGTCGGTGGATTTGAACAAATCCGCCACCAGGGCGCCCGCCGCCGGCACTGTGCGGTCCCGCCAGGCGAGCAACAGGCTTTTGATCTCGTCTTTTTTCACTTTTCCCAGGACCTGCGCGACACCGAGCGTGCAAAGATGACTCGTCAGAAAGCTAGCGTCCAGTACCGGCGCTTATTTAGTCGCGGCTGTGCCGCCCCGGGGCGCCGCGCGTGATCGGCCTGCTGCAGCGGGTGAGCGCAGCGAGTGTCACGATCGGCGGGCAGCAAGTCGGCGCAATCGGTCCCGGCCTGCTGGTGCTGGTCGGGGTACAGCCCGCCGACGACGAGGCGCGCGCCGCGCGGCTGCTGCAGCGGTTGCTCGGCTACCGCGTCTTTCCCGACGCCGCCGGGCGCATGAACCTGAGCCTGCGTGACAGCGGCGGCGGCCTGCTGTTGGTGCCGCAGTTCACCCTGGCCGCCGACACCCGCAATGGCACGCGGCCGGGGTTCTCGACCGCTGCGTCGCCCGCGCAGGGACAGCACCTGTTCGAGTACCTGCTGGAATGTGCCCGGGCCGCTCACCCAGAGGTGGCCGCCGGCGTATTCGGTGCCGAGATGCAGGTTGCCCTGGTCAACGAGGGGCCGGTGACGTTTTGGCTGGAAGTCTGAAGAAAGGACAGGGCCGAGGGCCGAGGAACGAGGAACGACAACAGGGTCGCAGCCCCGCAACCCCTGTCAAGCCCAAATCCGAAATAAATCGCGGCGCAAGCCGCACAAAACCCCTCGGCCCTTGCTTTTAAGGCCCTCGCCCCTCTTTTTCGGTCCTCTGACAAGTCCTGGCGTTTGGCAGTAACATAGCGCGCTTGAGCAGAGCTGCCGGAGGACAACCCGCCATGGCCCGTGCGGCGCGTGTCGAGCGCAACACCCTGGAAACCCGCATCACCGCCGCGGTCGATCTGGACGGCAGCGGCCGCTCGCTGCTGCAGACCGGGGTGCCCTTTCTCGAACACATGCTCGACCAGGTGGCGCGGCATGGGCTGATCGACCTGGAACTGCGGGCCGAGGGCGACCTGCACATCGATGCCCACCACACGGTCGAGGACATCGGCATCACCCTCGGCCAGGCCTTTGCCCAGGCGGTCGGCGACAAGAAGGGGATTCGCCGTTACGGGCACGCCTATGTGCCGTTGGACGAGGCGCTGTCCCGGGTGGTGATCGACCTGTCGGGACGGCCCGGACTGGCTTATCAGGTGGAGTTCACGCGGGCGGCGATCGGGTCCTTCGACGTCGACCTGTTCCACGAGTTTTTTCAGGGTTTCGTCAACCATGCGGCGGTCACTCTGCACGTGGACAACCTGCGCGGGGACAACGCCCATCACCAGGCGGAGACGGTGTTCAAGGCCTTCGGCAGGGCCCTGCGCATGGCGCTGGAACCGGACCCGCGCCTGGGCGACGTCGTCCCCTCCACCAAAGGCAGTCTTTGAGAACCGCAACATGAGTCAGACGATCGCCGTCATCGACTACGGCATGGGCAATCTGCGCTCGGTGTCCAAGGCCGTGGAGCATGTCGCGCCGGGCGCTGCGGTGCAGGTCACCGACGACCCGGACCTGATCGCTGCTGCCGACCGGGTGGTGTTTCCCGGCCAGGGCGCGGCGCGCGACTGCATGGTCGCGATCAGCCAGCATCACGTCAACAAGGCGGTGCGCGAGGCCGCTGCCAGCAAACCCTTCCTGGGCATCTGTATGGGACTGCAGGTGCTGATGAACTTCAGCGAGGAGAACGACGGTACCCAACTGATGGGGCTCTACCCCGGCAAGGTGACGCGTTTCGCCTCGGACATGCCGGGCGAGGGCGGCCTGCACCTGAAGGTCCCGCACATGGGCTGGAGCCGGGTGGACCAGACCCGCGACCATCCTTTGTGGGAGGGCGTACCCTCGGGCAGCCGCTTCTATTTCGTGCACAGTTACCGGGTGGTGCCGGACGACCCGGAACTGACCTGCGGCACCACCGACTATGGCGTCACCTTCACCTGCGCCATCGCCCGGGGCAATTTGTTCGCGGTGCAGTTCCACCCGGAAAAGAGCGCCGATGCCGGGCTGCGGCTGCTGCAGAATTTCGTCAACTGGAAACCCTGATGCTGCTGATTCCTGCCATCGATCTGAAGGACGGCCAGTGCGTGCGCCTGCGCCAGGGCCGCATGGACGACGACACGGTGTTCTCCGACGACCCGGTGGACATGGCCGGGCGCTGGGTGGGCGCGGGCGCGCGCCGCCTGCACCTGGTCGACCTGAACGGGGCCTTCGCCGGCGTGCCGGTGAACGGCGGCGTGATCCGGGCGATCGCGGCCGCCTACCCGGAACTGCCGATCCAGGTCGGCGGCGGGATCCGCGACGAGCAGACCATCGCGGCCTACCTCGAGGCCGGCGTCAGCTACTGCATCATCGGTACCCAGGCGGTCAAGGAGCCGGCGTTCGTGGCACGCGCCTGCCGGGCCTTCCCCGGCCAGGTCATCGTTGGCCTGGACGCCAAGGACGGGCAGGTGGCGATCAAGGGCTGGGCCGAGATCACCGGGCACCATGTCACTGACCTGGCGCGGCGCTTCGAGGACGACGGGGTGTCGGCCATCGTCTATACCGATATCGGCCGCGACGGCATGATGAGCGGTTGCAACGTGGCCGCCACGGCGGCCCTGGCCAATGCCATCCGCATCCCGGTGATCGCCTCGGGCGGCATCACCAACCTGGACGACATCCGCGCCCTGTGCGCCGCGGATACGGAGAACATCACCGGTGCCATCACCGGGCGCGCCATCTACGAAGGCACCCTGGACTTCGCCGCCGGGCAGCGTCTGGCGGATGAGCTGTCCGGACGCTGAGGGGGCCGCCATGGGACTAGCCAAACGCATCATCCCCTGCCTGGACGTGGCCAACGGTCGGGTGGTCAAAGGCGTGAAATTCGTCGACATCCGCGATGCCGGCAACCCGGTCGAGGTCGCCCGGCGCTACAACGAGGAGGGCGCCGACGAGATCACCTTCCTCGACATCACCGCCAGCTCCGACAACCGCGACACCATAGTGCACGTGGTCGAGCAGGTGGCCTCCGAGGTGTTCATCCCGCTCACCGTGGGCGGCGGCATCCGCAAGGTCGAGGACGTGCGGCGCATGCTCAACGCCGGGGCGGACAAGGTGGGCATCAATACGGCGGCGGTGTTCAACCCCGAGTTTGTCCAGGAGGCGACCGACAAGTTCGGCTCGCAATGCATCGTGGTGGCCATCGACGCCAAGCGCGTCAGCGCCGCGGGCGAGCCGTCCCGCTGGGAGATCTTCACTCACGGCGGGCGCAAGCCGACCGGCATCGACGCCTTGCAGTGGGCGCGCAAGATGGCGGATTACGGTGCCGGGGAGATCCTGCTCACCAGCATGGACCGCGACGGCACCAAGATCGGCTTCGACAACGAACTGACCCGGGCGGTGGCCGAGGCCGTGCCGGTGCCGGTGATCGCCTCCGGCGGGGTCGGCACCCTGCAGCACCTGGTCGATGGGGTGAAGCAGGGCGGCGCCGACGCGGTGCTGGCCGCCTCCATCTTCCACTTCGCCGAGTTCAGCATTGGCGAGGCCAAGCGGTTCATGGCGGCGCAGGGCGTCGAGGTGCGCTTGTGAGCGACACCCTGGAGCGCCTGGCCGCGGTGCTGGAGCAGCGCAAGGGCGCCGATCCGGCCAGTTCCTACGTCGCCCGGCTGTACAGCAAGGGCCTGGACGCGATCCTCAAGAAAATCGGCGAGGAAGCGACCGAAACGGTGCTGGCCGCCAAGGACGGGGATCGGGACAAGATCGTTTACGAGACCGCCGACCTGTGGTTCCACTCGCTGGTGCTGCTGGCGCAGCAGGGTCTGGGGCCGGCCCAGGTCCTGGCCGAACTGGAGCGACGCTTCGGCCTGTCCGGTCTGGAAGAAAAAGCCCGGCGCGGCAACTGAGCGCGGCTTTGCTGTCATACGAACTGCGCTATCATCGGCCATTCCGCGGCGACCGGGATCGCCACCGACAGTCAGCAATGCGCCCCTGCGGGCGGGAGTGAGAAATGGGTTTCGGCGGTATCAGCGTCTGGCAGCTTCTGATCATCCTGGTCATCGTCCTGTTGCTGTTCGGCACCAAGCGCTTGCGCAACCTTGGATCGGACCTGGGCAATGCCGTGAAGGGCTTTCGCAAGGCCATGGACGACAAGGACAAGGACAAGGAACCGGAAAAGCTCGAACAGGCCGAGAAAGACGAGGTCATCGAAGGTCAGGCAACGCGCGAGAAGGACAAAACCTGAGCTGCGCCGGCGCCTGAGCGCCCGTAGCTGCCACCATCATGTTCGACGTCGGGTTCTTCGAGCTGTTGCTGATCGGCGTGGTCGCCCTGCTGGTCGTGGGTCCGGAGCGGCTGCCGAAAATCGCCCGTACCGCCGGCCTGTGGCTGGGCAAGGGCCGGCGCTTCATCAACTCGGTGAAGTCCGACATCGAGCAGGAACTCAAGACCGAGGAACTCAAGCGCATCCTGGCCGAGCAGAAGCGCGCCAACCCGATGCACGAAATCATCGAAGACACCCGGCACGCCTTCGACGACATCAAGAAAAAGACCGAGACCGCAGTGCAGTCGGGCACCACCAAGCCCGGCGGGAGCGCTGGAACCACGCCCGCGGGCGCGCCCAAGTCCGATGACGGACCCGACCAGTCCTGACCACGAGGCGCCGTTCGTCTCGCACCTGATGGAGCTGCGCGACCGCCTGCTCCGCATGGTGCTGGCGGTGCTGCTGATCTTCATCGGCCTGTTTCCTTTTGCCAACGACATCTACCGCTTCATCGCCGATCCGCTGATGGCGGTCTTGCCCGAAGGCGCGAGCATGATCGCCACCCAGGTGGCCTCGCCCTTCCTCACGCCGTTCAAGCTCAGCCTGGTGGCGGCGATGTTCGTCGCCATGCCCTACATCCTCCACCAGTTCTGGGCGTTCGTGGCGCCGGGGCTGTACCGGCACGAGCGGCGCCTGGCCGTGCCCCTGCTCGCCTCGAGCATCGTGCTGTTCTACCTGGGGATGGCCTTCGCCTATTTCGTGGTGTTTCCGCTGGTGTTCGCCTTCCTGACCGGCACCGCGCCCGAGGGCGTCGCGGTGATGACCGACATCACCGCCTACCTGGATTTCGTGCTGACCCTGTTCTTTGCCTTCGGGGTGGCGTTCGAAATCCCGATCGCCACCATCATCCTGGTCTGGACCGGCGTCACCACCCCCCAGGCGCTGGCCGCCAAGCGGCCCTATATCGTGGTCGGGGCCTTCGTGGTCGGCATGCTGCTGACTCCGCCGGATGTCATCTCGCAGACCTTGCTGGCCGTGCCCATGTGGTTGCTGTTCGAGTTGGGGGTGGTGTTCTCGCGCATGTTCATCCGCCGCGAGGCGGCAGAACCGGATGCCGAGCCGGCAGCGGCCGCCGCCGAGCCCGCGACCGTCCGCCACCCGCTGCTCGACGAGCGCCGTTTCGTGCCCATGACGCCCGAGGAGATGGAAGCGGAACTGGACGCCATCGAGGCCCGGGAGACCACGCCCGAGCCGCCGCCGCAGGACCGCCGGGCCAGGACCGAGGCCAAGCTGGCCCGGGTGCAGGTGCTGCGCGAGGCCATGGACCTCGATGGGGTACGCCGGCTGCTCTACGAAGTGCTGGTCGAGGGCGACGAAGACCAGGTCCAGGTCGCCCGCAACATCCTCGGCCAGCTGGACGAGCCGGGCTGAGCGCAGCGGCGGCCGGCGCGCTCGGCCGTTGCTCGGAGGTTCCCCATTGCGTGTCCTGCTCGGCCTGCTCGCTGCCGGTACCGGCTCCGCCCTGGAAAATCGCCTCGCGGGCCACGCCTCGCCGTACTTGGCGATGCACGCCGCCGATCCGGTGCACTGGCAGGACTGGGGCCCCGAGGTGCTGGCGCAGGCGCGGCAGGCGGGCAAGCTGGTTTTCGTCTCCAGCGGCTACTTCGCCTGTCACTGGTGCCACGTGATGCAGCGCGAGAGCTATCGCGATGCGGCGATTGCCGCGCTGCTCAACGCCCATTTCATCCCGGTCAAGCTCGACCGCGAACTGCACCCGGGGCTGGACGCGCACCTGATCGATTTCGTCGAGCGCACCCGGGGCAGCGCCGGCTGGCCCCTGAATGTCGTGCTCACCCCCGAAGGCTACCCGCTGCTCGGCATGGTCTATGTCCCGCCCGCCGACCTGCAGCGGGCGCTCGAACAACAGCGCGGGCTGTGGCACGGCGAGCCCGAGCGCCTGCGCACGCTGGCTCGCGACGGCGCCACGCAGCGCGCCCGCGAGGCCATGGCG
>JBFZDU010000260.1:0-7103 GCA_041307205.1 Gammaproteobacteria bacterium
AGGTCCCGCCGGTCGCGACCGATGCCGCGACCGCCGCGGTGCCGGCCGCGCAGCCGGATTTCGCCACGCCGGAGGCGGCGGCGGACGCCTTGACCGCCGCCGTGCGTGCCGGCGACGCAGAGGCGCTTGCGGCGCTGTTCGGCCCCGATGCTGACGAGTGGCTGTTCACCGGCGACCCTGTCTCCGACCGCGCGGAATGGCAGCGCTTCCTCGCGGCGTGGGACAAACAGCACGCCGTGGTGCGGGTGAACGACGCCCAGGCCGTGCTGAACGTGGGCGAGGACGACTGGCCTTTCCCCGCGCCGATCCTGCAGCAAGGGGGGCGCTGGGCGTTCGACGCCGAGGCAGGCCGGGAGGAAGTGGTCAAGCGGCATGTCGGCCGCAACGAGTTGGACACCATCCAGACCCTGCTCGCCATCGTGGATGCCCAGCGGGAGTATGCGTCATCCGATGCCGACACTAATGGCTTCCTCGACTACGCCAGCCGCTTCATTTCCCGCCCAGGCGCCAAGGATGGTTTGTATTGGCCGGTCGAGCCGGGTGAGGAACCGAGCCCGCTCGGCCCGCTCATCGGCGAGGCGGCGCGCGAGGGCTACGAGCGCGAAGCGTCGGACGAACCGCAGGCTTACCACGGTTATCGTTACCGCCTGCTGACCGAACAGGGTCCAGACGCCCCCGGCGGGGCCTACGGCTACCTGGTCAGGGACCGTCTGCTGGGCGGATTCGCCGTCGTAGCCTATCCGGCACGTTATGGCGTCTCGGGCATCATGACCCTGATGGTCAACCACCGCGGGCAGGTGTATCAAAAGGATCTAGGCGAGGACACCGGCGCCGCCGCCGCGGCAATGACATCCTTCAACCCGGACGCATCCTGGATCAAGGCCGAGTAACGCGAGCCCCGGACGCCGGCCGGCACGCCCCGTGAGGCCCGGGGGCTGCTCCCCGCAGAGACCCCCGGACTCAGCGGCCCATGCGCCGCTCGTACGCGTCTGAGATGCGGTTGATCAGTCCCGGGTCGCGAGCGGTCGCCCCGGTGGTATTGAACTCCACGCGGACACTGCCGTCGGCCTGGGTCAGGACGCTGGCCATCAGGCCGATGCCGTTACGGCTACCCTGCACTACGCCGGCGCTGCGGTCTGCGCGTGTGACACCGACTCCCTGGTCGTCGAAGGCGCCGACCACTGCCGCCCAGGAACGGTCGAAGCCGCTGGCCGGCGTGCTGGCATAGGTGCCCGGCGCCACCTGGTAGACGGTGCAGCCGCCGAGCAGCGCCGGCAATAACAGCAGTGCACACCAGCGGCCGGTCCGGAAACTTCGCCGGGTCATCGGCGACCTCCATCGAACGGCATGACGCCCAAAGGACTCACGACTCGTTGGTTCACGCTCTGTACCCTTGTCTCGAGTGATTGATAAGCCCGGCGGGCATGAGCGGGACATTCCCGGCGCCGCTGCCCGCTGTTCCGGGCGGTCTGGGTTTCCTCCGAACGCTTTGTTCCACAAGCACACCTGCAAGCGCGACTCGGGATCGCGGTCTGATGGTCAAAAATGACAGATCCTCACCGCGCGGTATCGCTTCTGGGATCCCGGCCATGGCGTTCCAGCAGCGCCTGTCCTTGCTGCAGATCCCGTAGCGGGTGGCGGCGGCCGATGCCGGCGGCCGGTCGACAGGATGGCAGTGCCGTTGCGCGGGTGAAAAGGCCGCCGCACTGGCCGAATATGCCAAGTGCGCTCTGATGGCCTGCGCTAAAGCCCCCGAATGAATGGATCGGCCGATCATTGCCCGGGCATGTCGGCTGGCCCATGGGGCAGGCCTGATCGCGGAGAATGGGAAAGGATGAGCGGAAAGAAAGGCAAGCATGACAAGAAGCGAAAGAAGGCGAAGAAAGACTGCGCGGCGGAGCGCATCGACGACACGGTGCGGCAGTGGCAGCTGTCGGCAATGGACCTGCCGTCGCATATTGACCCGGCACGGCCTCTCGAACAGCGTGTCCGCGCGCCAAGCGGCTGACCACCGGCCCTTGGTGCTGCGGCCGCGCCGGCCGCTGCTTCAGTGTCCGCCTAAGACCAGGGTCTGTATCGGCAGCAGCAGCGCCTGAATGCGCAGGATCATCGCGTGCACCAAACCGACGGTGTCGATGGCGTGCAGCGCAAACGCACGGCCGGTGCTGATGTCGGGATCCTGCAACGCTTCGTGGTTGCTGGTGTAGGCGTTGGCGATGCAGTTGCCGCCCTGGGGCAGGTCGTCGAGCTGGCCCGGGTAGAGCGGCTCCATGATGACCGTGATCGTGCCGGGACGCGCGAATTGCTGGATATCCAGCAGCGTGTCGGTCGGCTTCACCTGGCCCGAGGCGATCACCTGCTGGACATCGGTCACAACCACCGGGACGATCTGCCAGGGCTTGGCGATGCAGGTGACCTCGCCAATCATGCCTACCCGCATAACGTTGGCCTCGATCTGGCCGAAGCCGGCCATGAGGGCCGTCCGCGAGCGCTTCGGCACCAGGATGCCGGCGGGTCTGAGCATCGGGTTGACCACATCGCCCCGGCGCAGCGCGAACTGCTGCACGAACCCGTCGGTCCCTGCCACGACCAGCGTCTTCTCGAGTGTTACCTCGGCCTCATGGAGCGCCGCCTCGGCGCTCGCCTTCTGGGCCGGGAGCTGGAACTCCAGCTCCGCGACGTTGGCGTCGCGGCTCGCGGTGGCCGCGTCGAGAGCGCCCTGCATGGTCTCGACCTGCACGCGGACCCGTTCGACCTCGGCCTCGGAGATCGAGCCGGGGCTGCGGCGCTGTACTTCCGCGCGCCGCTCGAGCTCGTCAATGGCCTGCCGCAGCGCCCCGCGCGCCTGGACGATACGTCCCTCCGCTTCTGCAAGCCTGGATTTCGCCGTGACCATGGCGGCCTCAATCTCGGCGACTTTGCGGCGGGCCGTTTCGAGCGTCGCCTCCTGCAGCGTGCTGTCCAGCCGGAACAAGGGCTGCCCCGCCTTCACCGCCTGGCCGATGTCGACGAAGGTCTCGGCCACCCGCCCGTTCGTCTCTGGCATGACGGTCACGGTCCGGAAAACCGATACTGCGGCCTTGGTCGAGGGGTGGAAGTAGAAGATGGTCGTGATCAGGCTCAGGGTCAGGATCAGGCACAGCGTAATCCCCCAGCGCAGCTCGAACCAGACCGTGAACAACGTGATTTCGTGTCCGATCCGCTTGCCCTGTACGAAGCGGCGAAACAGGTAGTCGGGCAGGATGGTCAGCATCGAGCACAGGAAGAGTTCCAACATCGCTCAGCCCTCCTTCTGCTCGGTCCGGCGCTCTTCCGCCAGGGGGGACGTGCCCTGGGCAGTGGGAGGCATTTCCTGCGCGGGCGGGGGTGCGCGCGGCGGTACGGCGGGCTCGGCGCCTGCGGCAATCCTGCTGAGCGAATCCGCAATCGATTTCAGCGGTGTGGTGAAGTCCGGCAACGGAACCAGGGCGAGCAGTAGCGCGGCGATCCAGAAGGCGTGGTTGTGGGTGAAGAGCGCCAGGAGCGCCAGCACAGCGACGATCTCGAACTGGATTTTTTGCCCGCGATGCGCCATCTGCTCCGGCAACGCGTGGAGCTTGAAGTAGAAGACGCCGATGGCGATCACGGCGAGCAGCACGAAGATGCCCATCGCCACGAACAACACGTCCGTCTCTCCTGGCGCCGTAATGAAGGGGGGCAGGTAATGCGCTGCGGCCGGGTGTATCGGCTCTGCCATGTGAATGAACTCCTACTCGAGCGCAGAGGGCAGGGATGAAATCGGGTCATGATCGGCGCACCAGAGTGTATCACCAGTGCCCCGCCGCCAGATGCCTTCCCTCCAAGTAAGTCCGGGGTCGGCGGGGTAATGACCGACAGGGCGGCGCGGGCCGGTCGCCCCTGCTGCAAGTCCATAGCCGCACCGCGATCGGCTGCAGTGGCGTTGGCGCCCACAGTGCTTCGAAACGCGCTAAGCGGCGCATAGGCCTTTGTACTTATACCGGGCTGCTCGGGGGTGAAGTAGACTCGGCGGTCGAAACCAAACACTTGGGCTTGGGCCGCAAGCCGTGCGGCACCGGCACAGGTCACGCAGAAGATTCTCAGGAGCCAAAATGAACCAACAGTCCTGGTCGTTGAGAGCCCTCGCACTCGGCACGTTGTTGAGCGTCAACATCGGTTGTGCCGGCGTGCCGCCGGCCGACGGAGAAAGCACGCGGGTTCTACCTGGCGTCGCGGCCGGGGCACAAGCCACCGCAGTGGCGATCGTCGAGGCCGTGGATATGCAGACCCGCGAGGTCAAGCTGCGGCGTGAAGACGGTGAACTGGTTTCGTTGATAGCCAGCGACGAGGTACGCAATCTGGCACAGCTCGAGGTCGGTGACCGGGTCGAGGTCGAGCACACGATCGGTCTGGTGATTATGTTGAGCCCGGCATCGGGCACACAACCGCTGCGCCGCGACCAACTTGACGTGGAACGCGCCGAGTTGGGTCAGAAGCCCGGCGCCCTGGTACGCCAGACCGTTGCGGTAACCGGCACAGTGACGGCTGTCGACGCAGAGACGCGCCTGGTAACGGTAAAGGGCCCGCGGCGAACGGTAAACTTGCCGGTCGCCGACGACATTGACCTCGCAACCATCCGCGTTGGCGACGAGGTGGATGCGGTCTACCAGGAATCCATCGCGATCAGCGTGAAACCCGCGGCGGCGGGGCGCTGACGCGACGGCCGCTGCGGCAGCCAAGGGGAAGCGGCGCATGACTGCGGAAATAGCAGACGTAGGGGAACACCTGGTCACAGTCAGATTGACCGGGACGCTGACCGAAAGCGCGCTCGCGGCGGTGCAGCAGGCTATGGCCGACATCATCCGTGCCCAAGGCAGGATCAGCATTCTCGTGTTGGCCGACACTTTCACGGGCTGGGAGTCGGGCGGCACCTGGGATGATTTTTGGTTTTCATCCAACTTCGATGCCTACATCGACAAACTGGCCATCGTCGGCAACCCCCAGTTCGAAGATGCCGCGCTGATGTTCACCGCCGATGCGCTGCGCCCCTTTCCCATCAAGTACTTCCCGTCCGGCGATTTGGAGCTGGCCCGCGCCTGGCTTGGGGAAGGGTCGTAAGGCACTGCTGCCGACTCTGCTGGTGGCGGCTGCGTCGATAGGGACACCCGCGCCGTCCGAACCCGCGCGCCAGGGTCGGCCAGTACCGGTCACCCACGGGCCACTGGCGAGCGGTCCGGGTAGGCTGGCGGGCTCGTCAGCGGTCCAGCCAGTCGCGCGCCCGCGCTTCGTCACCGGCGCCGAAGTATTCGATGGGCACGGGCCGCAGGCCCTTGGCCACGAAGGCATAGGCGAGGTCGCGCCAGTGCTCGTCGCCGACGATGGCGAACTTGTCGATGAAGGGATCGTTGCGCTCGGCAAACGACCAGTCGCTCCAGTCCCCGCCTTTCTCCCAGCCCTGGAAGTCATCCAGAATTATCAGGAGCCGGATGTGCCCCAGCGTTCGGATCACGGCCTCGCATTCGTCCTGCATCGGCTTGATTTCATCCTGGCCGAGCCTGCCGGACACCCGGAACACGCCCAGGTTGCCGACTTCCCACGCGTGCTTGACTGGCATGTGCATTCCCTCCCCTGGCCGGCCAGCATTATGGCACGGCGGAAAGCGCGGCCAAGGTGCGTCCCCGACCGGACGGTAGATCCGCTCACAGCTTCGCGTTCGAGGGTCGGCAACCGGTCTTCCCAGGCGCGGGCAAGCTGCCGCCCGCGTATATACTTCGACATCCAGCCAGCCGCAACGGGCACACATGAACTCACAGCAGCGTGACCTTACCCAGATCACCCTGGGCGTCCTCCTGATCGGCGGCCTGCTCGCTGCCGCCTTCTGGATAACCCGGCCGTTTCTGCCAGCGGTTATCTGGGCCACCATGGTGGTGGTGCCCACCTGGCCGGTGATGCTCGGCATCCAGGCGCGTCTGTGGGGAAAGCGCTCGCTGGCCGTGGCGGTGATGACGATCTTTCTGCTGCTGCTGTTGGTGGTCCCGCTATCCCTGGGCATCGCCGCCATCGCGGACAATTCCGAACGCATCGCCGGCTGGGCCAGATGGCTGACCGAGTTCAGTGTGCCCGCCCCTCCGCACTGGGTAGCCGGGCTGCCCCTGATCGGGGACAGCCTGCAGCAGTTCTGGCTGAGGTTTGCGGCCACGGGTATTCAGGAGTACGCCGCCAAGCTCGCACCCTACGCCAGGACCCTCACCGGGCTTTTTATCTCGGAGGTGGGGAATTTCGGCCTGCTGTTCCTGCAGTTCCTGCTCACCGTAGTGATTGCCGCCATCATGTACGCGGGCGGCGAATCGGCCGCCGCCTGGTTGAAGCGCTTCGCGCAGCGCCTCGGCGGGGTCAGGGGCGTTGCCACCGTGGTGCTGGCCGGCCAGGCGATCCGCGGGGTTGCCATGGGGGTGGTGGTGACCGCGATGGTGCAGTCGCTGCTGGGCGGTATCGGGCTGGCGCTCGCCGGCGTACCCATGGCCTCGGTGCTGACCGCGGTGATGTTCATGCTGTGCATCGCCCAGCTCGGTCCCATCCTGGTGCTGATCCCGGCGGTGATCTGGGTTTACTGGAGCGGGGACAGCAGCTGGGGCACGTTCCTGCTGGTCTGGACCGTGGTCGTCGGCGGCCTTGACAATTTCCTGCGTCCTGTCCTGATCAGGAAGGGCGCCGACCTGCCCCTGCTGCTGATCTTCGCGGGTGTGATCGGCGGCATGATCACGTTCGGCCTGGTCGGCATATTCGTCGGCCCGGTGCTGCTGGCCGTCGTCTATACGCTCCTCAACGCCTGGATCGATGACACTTCCAACAGCGACCTGTCGCCCTCGCGTGAATAACCGACGGGTGCCGGTCGCACAATGCTGCCATCGCCGCCGTCAATCCTCGTCGACCGGCAGCGCCAGGCATTCCCGTCGAGTAAGCAACTGGCCCAGGTTCTAAGCGCTCTAGACATGATGTTTTGACCTGCCCAGCCTCAACGTACGTGGGTTATGTTGAGGTTGGACAATCACACAGAGCCACATTGAGGGGGCAGGTCATGAAAGAGGATATCGCAAAAGCCGTTG
>JBFZDU010000261.1:0-2824 GCA_041307205.1 Gammaproteobacteria bacterium
AGAAGCCTGTGCAGGCCACGGTCATGACGCGCCATACCGGCCCACTGATCTCGATCGTTATGCCGTCGCCCGGACGGCCGTCAGGATGGCGCACGAAACCCTTGAGGTAACCGGTTGCCGGGCGGGCCTTCCACGCCATCAGCGGCATCCTGACCCGTGCGGCAAAGACCGGACGTGCGCCGGCACGACCGCTCTTCGTCAGCACACGACAGAAATCCGCCCGCGGCACGCCGTCCTTGTTGGTGACGGCGTACGAGTAGAACGCGATCCCCTGCGCGCACCTGCCGCGCGCCGAAGGCGCCAGGGCGCGCCGCACCTGCGCCGCAGTACCCTCGGCAGTGTTCAGGTATGCGCCCAGGCCGATGACCAGGTGGCGGCCGCTGCGGTGGTTTTTTCCCCACTCGATCCAATTGTCGAACCAGGCCTTCTGCCGTGCATCAGCCTCCCGGTCGTAGTTCATCGGGATCGCCATGTCGAGGATGCCGTCGCGCAGCCAGCCGAGCCAATCTTGGAACACGCCGGTGATCGCGCTGCCGCGCCGCCATTCATCGTCGTTGACCGGGCCGTTGCCCCAGGCGATCGTCGCCGCACTGATCTTGAGCCTCGGGTTGAGCGCGATGGTCTCCAGGTAGATCTGGCGCATGAGCGCGGTCATCTGGTCGCGGCGCCAGGCCTGCCAGGCCGGGTCTGCCGGCGCGGGGACGCCGGTCGCGCCGGTGACCGCAGCGTAACGCGCCAGGCTGACCGGGTTGTAGCCGAACGCCTGCCCCGCATAGCGGATGCGGTCGAAGTGGATGCCGTCCACCCGGTAATTGCGCACGAGGTTCAGCACGACGTCCACGAGGTGCTGCGCCGCGGCCGGATGGCCGGGATCGAGCGAGAGGGTGTCCTCAGCCGCAAGCGAGCCATCAGCAGCCACCGACAGCCACATCTCGTCAGCCGGCGCATCAGGGCCGTGGCTGTGATAGGCGTGCTCCGGCGCGGCCGGGGGCGCGCTGGCCGTAGCGAGCGGCAGGGCGGCCAGCCAGGCGTGGACCTCAATGCGCGGCCGGGCCGCGTGCGCGGCTTCGATCAGATACGCCAAAGGGTCGTAGTCCGGCTGCTTGCGCAACTCAGCGGCGCGCGGCTCGATGCTGCGATTGTAATAGGCATCCCCGCGACGGCGCACCTGGACAAGCACTGCGTTGGCACGGGCCGCACGCACGTCCCGGATGAGCTGATCAACCTCGGCGCGCGACTTGATCCCCGCATGGAAGGCATCCACCCAGAAGGCGCGGAACTCCGGCCGGGACCGCCGCTTGGTCGCGACCTGCCGTGAAATGCCCGACGGGTTGACTTCATCCATGCGCCCTGATCCCTATCTTGCATGGCCGACCACGGAGGGATCGCCCCTACAACGCCTGCACCGAGAACTGCTCGAAGGTCGCGGGGAACCCGGGCCCCTGCGGCGCGGCGCACATCGGCCCGACCTGTATCCGCTCGGCCTCAGCCAGATAGGCCAGGCGCAGCATGGTGTAGTTGCTGCCGTCCAGCGCATACGAGATCTCGATCGCCGGGCCGGTGCGGACGAGGCGCAGCCAGAGCGCCGCGGGGCTGCCGGGCAGCGCGACGACGGACCAGTCGGAGCAGTCACGCGTCACGACCGCGCTGACGTACTGCACGCCCTCGACGAATTCGATGCCGCATTTTATCCACGTCTCTGCGTCGACGCGCACCATCAGCCCGGCTTGATCGTAGAGCGCGGCATAACCGCCGCTGACCTTGACCTCGCACCGGAAATCCCCGCGCGCCTCCTGATAGTAGAAGTGTCCGTTGTCGCGGATGAAGCCGTAGTGGGTCTTGCGCCAGAAATCGGTGCCAGGGTCGGCGGTCACGGTAAGGGTGTCGCCGTCCGCGGCCCACACTGCGGGCTCGTTGTACCAATACATGGGAGCTCCTTGTGATGAATACCTATCCAACAACCCAATCGAGCACCCTGAGCCTGTCGAAGGGTGCGACTTTGATAAGGCGCCAGCCATCCTCCGACAGGCTCAGGGTGACTGGCTAAGGCGCATTCGGATGGGTTCTGACTGCTTAACCCGAATCCTGATCTGACGAGCCGCAGCCCCCGGCGGCGTTATTCCACGGTCACATTTGCATGCTGCTCGTAGCTGTTGCCGTCCAGGTCGGTCACGATGAAGCCGACGACGTAGTCGCCGACCGCGGCGTCCAACACCTTCCACCGGAACGTCTGATCGCCGAAGGTCAGCGTCTCCCCTTCCTGCGTGGCGCTGGTGACCGGCTGGCCGGCGCCGTTCTGATCCAGCCACGTCTCCAGGACGGTGATGGTATCGCCGGGGTTGGGCAGGATCTCGCGCGGGGCGCCCGTCGCGCCGGCGCCCGTCGCGCCGGTGAAGCCGTACACGTGCTGAAGCACGCCGTTGCTGAAGTACAGCCGCGCGGCGCGCTTCTCGCCGCCGTCGGCGTAGGTATAGATGCCGTCCGCGGTGTAGACCGCCTCCTCGGGTGAAGCGCCGTAGCGCTCGGGTCTGAGCAAGGCCAGGGTGGAGGTTTCCCCGTCGGTGATCGAGAACATGAGCGGTTCCCACTCGAACTTGAGGGTGAACCGGCCATCTTCGTCCCAAACCGGGTAGTAGGTCCCGCCGACCTCCTGCGTGTCCGGGCTGGCCAGGTAGTCCATGTCGGCCATGAAGATGGAATTCGAAGACTGGTCGAGGTACCCGGCGTAGAGGTACACATAGCCGACCTTTTGCCCCACAATATCGGCGGTCAGCACGATGGGCTTGCCGGGTGCAGCCACATCGTCGGAGAGACGAATGGGCGA
>JBFZDU010000262.1:0-3618 GCA_041307205.1 Gammaproteobacteria bacterium
ACCAGTTCGACATGCAGTTTCTCGAGTTCGCGTTCGTAGTCCTTGCTGCCGAGTTTCTCGTTGGCCGCTTCGTCGGCAGCCTTCTTGCCAGCCTTTTTCTTGCTCATCTCTCTCTCCTCAAAATTGGCCACTTTTCCGGGTCGACCGCGCCCCGAAGGAAGTACCCTTGGGGTACAACAGTCCAAACCTCAGGCCATGATGTTCACGCCGCCATCGACATACATCGTTTCGCCGGTCAGGCGCCTGGCATAAGGCGTGGCCAGGTAGGCGCAGGTGAAACCGACGTCCATGATGTCGACCAGTTCGCCAACCGGTGCCCGCTTGCCGGCCTTGTTGAGCATCAGGTCAAAATCCTTGAGTCCGGATGCGGCGCGAGTCTTGAGCGGCCCCGGCGACATGGCATGGACGCGGATGCGCTGTGGGCCAAGCTCATAGGCGAGATAGCGGCACGCCGCTTCGAGCGCCGCCTTGACCGGCCCCATCACGTTGTAGTTGGGCTCGACCTTCATCGCACCGTGGTAGGTCATGGCGAACATCGTGCCGCCATCCGTCATCAGCGGTGCGGCCAGCCTGGCCATGCGGATGAAGGAATGGACCGAAATATCCATCGCCAGGGCGAAGCCGTCGGCGGAACAGTTCAACAGCTTGCCCTTGATATCCTCCTTCTTGGCCGAGGCGATCGAATGCACGAGGATATCCAGCTTGCCCCACTCCTTCTCGATGCGCGCGAAGAGCGCTTCCAGTTCGCCCGGCTTCGCCACGTCGAGCGGCGCGAAGATCGACGCGTCGAGCGCCTTGGCCAGCGGCTCGACGTGCGGCCTCGCCTTTTCGTTGAGATAGGTGATGGCGACATCGGCGCCAACGGCATGGAACGCCTTGGCACAGCCGTAGGCGATCGAATCCTCGTTGGCGACACCGACGACGAGGGCCTTGTATCCGGCGAGTATGGGACGGGGATTTTCAATCGACATACCTGGTCTCCGACTGGCATTGACTCATTATGGACATTGCCGCCATCCACGCTCTTGACTTCGCCGCAACACCGCCCGCCATTGCGTGAAATCCGCGGTTCATTATGCGCCCCGCGCGAATATGACTCAAGGGTTCCGCCGCCAACGTTCCTGGGTCGGGATTTGCGTAATTTACCCGGGGATTTCGCCGTGCTATCCTGCCTCGGTCGAATCCTGCCCCCACACCAGAGGAGCACCTGATGAATACCTTCCGATCCCTCGTGCTTTGGTGGCTGGCCGCCAGCGTGCTGCTGGTTTCTGCCGTCAGCGCCCAGGAAAATGCCTCACCCGCGGCGCCACCGCCGTTCACGGCCGAGGAACTCGATTCGATGCTGGCGCCAATCGCCCTCTACCCGGACAGCCTCCTGTCGCAGGTCCTGATGGCCTCGACCTACCCCCTCGAGGTGGTTCAGGCGGCGCGATGGTCCAAATCGAATCCGAAACTCAACGGCGACGAAGCCGTCAAGAAGGTGGCGAACGAGAGCTGGGACGTCAGCGTCATGTCGCTGGTCGCCTTTCCCAATGTTCTGGAAATGATGAACGAGAAGCTCGACTGGACGCAGAAGGTCGGCGATGCCTTCCTTGGCCAACAGGGCGAGGTCATGGACTCCATCCAGCGCCTGCGCAAGCTGGCCCAGAATTCCGGAAATCTTCAATCCAACGAGCAACAGGTGGTGCGCAGTGAAGCGCAAGCCATCGTCATCGAGCCGGCCCAGCCGCAAACGATCTACGTTCCCGCCTACAACCCGACCGTGGTTTATGGCGCCTGGCCCTATCCCGCTTACCCGCCCTACTATTATCCGGGCGTCGCCGCGTGGTATCCCGGAACGGCATTGGTTCGCGGCTTTGCCTGGGGTGTCGGTTTCGCAGCCGCCGGCGCCATGTTCGGCGGCTGGAACTGGAACAACCACGATGTCAACGTCAATGTCAATCGCGCCACCAACATCAACCGCAACTACAACAGCAACAACGTCGGCGCCGGCAACAAGTGGCAGCACAATGCGCAGCATCGCGGTAACGTCGGCTACCGCGACCAGGGTTCGCGCGAACGCCACGGAAACAAGCAGGCTCAAAATGCGCGCAATGATTTCCGCGGACGCGAAGGTGGCGACCGTGGCGGACGCGGTGGAATGAATGGTGACCGCGGCGGTGCTGGCGGACGCGATGGTATCGGCGGTGACCGTGGCGGTGCCGGTGGTCGGGACAGCGTCGGCGGTGGCCGTGGCGGCGCTGGCGACCGTGGTGGCGCCGGCGCAAGCAATCGGGGCGGTCATTCGGATGGACTCCCTGGCCACAGCCAGTTCGGTGGCGGAAACAGCGGAAGTCGCGGCAGCGCCTTCGATGGCCTCAGTTCCGGCAGTCGTGATGCCAGCCGTGGCCACAGCAGTGCTGGCGGGGCTGGCCGCACGGGCGGCGGCTCCAGCTTCGGGAGTGGCGGTGGCGGCGGTGGCCATTCATTCGGCGGAGGCGGTGGAGGCGGCGGCCGTTCGTTCAGTGGTGGCGGCGGAGGTGGTGGTCGTGGAGGCGGCGGTGGCGGCCGCGGCGGTGGCGGACGGCGCTGAGGAGAATAGGACATGAACATGATCAAACTGAATCGCCTGCTGGCAACCATTCTTCTTGGCAGCGCACTTGCCCTGCCGGCCCCGGCTGTACTCGCTGCCGGTCAACAATCATTCGCAACGCCGGAAGCCGCGATGGAGGCTTTCGGCACTGCCGTCATCGACAGCGACGAGGCCGCGTTGCGGGCGATGTTCGGCGCGAATTTCCGCCAACTCTTCCCCCCCGCAGGCGCCGAATTGCGCTACAAGTTCATCGAGGCATGGGCCAAGTCGCACAAGATCGAGCCGGACGGCGACCGCATGGCACGGATTGGTGTCGGACTGAAGGGCTGGACCTTGCCCATACCGCTCGCGAAGACCTCCTCCGGATGGCGCTTCGACATGAAAGCCGGCAAGGACGAGATGGCCATTCGCGAGATCGGCCGCAACGAACTGGCAGCAATACAGGTCGCCAAAGCCTACGCCGACGCCCAGCGGGAATATGTTGCCAAGGACCGCAACGAGGATGGCGTTGCCGAGTATGCGCAGAAGGTCGCGAGCAGCGCGGGCAAGAAGGACGGACTCTACTGGCCCTCCAAGGCGAACGAGGAGGAAAGCCCGCTTGGCCGCCTGCTCGCCGATGCCGCCGCGGAAAAGGGCCGCAAACCCGGTAGCTACCACGGTTACAGTTACCGCATCCTGACCGCCCAGGGCACCGCTGCGCCGGGCGGAGCGCGCAGCTATGTCGAGAACGGCCACATGACCGGCGGCTTCGGCCTGCTTCTCTGGCCGGCCAGCTATGGCAAGAGCGGCGTCATGAGTTTCATGATCAACCAGGACGGGCAGGTCCATGAAAAGAACCTCGGCGCCGGCACGGCGGAGCAGGCTGCTCGCATTAAGACTTTCGACCCGGATGCAACATGGCGGAAAGTCACGGATAATCAGTGAAAAAATCGCAAGCTTTTGAATTACAATACGCCGACTAATTTTTTTTGACAGGGAACCTTCATGATTAACTACGCCAAGAAATCGCTTGTTCTGGCCCTGCTGGCCGGCATCGGCTTCGGCGC
>JBFZDU010000263.1:0-2523 GCA_041307205.1 Gammaproteobacteria bacterium
CGTTCGGGAAACGCATCTGGCCGACGAAAACCACGTCCACACCCGATTCACCCGTTTCCTGCCAGCCAAAGACCTCGACCGGGGCCGCGCCGGCGATAGTGCGGGTGAAACTGATGGGGTAGCAGCCGACATCCCAGATGCCCCCACCCCCAAGGTCTGCGGCAAGGCGGATGTTAGCGGGGTTCGTCAGGGGGAAGGTGAACCCCCCCCGGATGACCTGCAAGCGGCCAATCGCGCCGCTATCAACCAGCTCCTTCACCTTCAGCGTCTGCGGGTGATGGCGATACATGAACGCCTCGGCCACGACCACGCCGGCTTTGCGCGCCGCCTCCGTCACGGCGTCTACCTCCGCGACGGTGATCGCCAGCGGCTTCTCGCACAGCACGTGCTTGCCCGCCTGAACGGCCTTGATGGTCCATTCGGCGTGCAGACTATTGGGCAGCGAGATGTAGACGACATCGATGTCCGGGTCTGCCAGCATAGCTCCGTAGCTGCCGAAGGTACGTGGGATGCCCCACTTGGCGGCGTACGCCTGGGCATGGCCCAGGTCGCGGCTCGCTACGGCGGTCAGCCGGTTGCGCGGCGACGCGCGCAGCGGTGTGATGAGCGCTCGGTTAATGTTGGCCGTGCTCAGCAGGCCCCAGTTGAGAACTCGTTCAGACATCAGGTCACTCCTCTATTGGTAGAGATGTTCTTGCACCCACGCGGACATCGCCGGATCGTCGGCGATTTCGGGGTTCAAGGCGATGTGCTGCCACTTCTGCGACAAAAGCTTTCCGCCGGCGTCGAAGTTGAGCTTGCCGACGCCGAGCATGCGCCCCGCGTGGCCCGGCAGCGCCTGGTCGGCGTGGTAGATCGGCACGCCGGTCGCTGCGCTCTCCCAGGCCGTCCGGCGCGCGCCCATGCCGCCGCTGACGATCGCGGCGATGCCCGGCACCTGATCGGCGATCTGTTGGTCGATCATCTGGCCGGCGTGCGAGACGAGGATGACGATGTCGGCCACCAGGCGGGCCTCCGGCACGATCTTCCCGGCCGCGGCCAGCGGGTCGCGCACGGCGACCTCTGCGGTTCCGCTCCCGCCACTGAGCCCGATCAGCGCGATGCGGTGACCGGCCAGCTCTCGGACGGTGTAGGGCTGCGCCACCAGCTCGTCCGTGCCGGTGAGGACTGCGTTGGCTGACAGCATGGGGAACCTGGCCTCAGCCATGCGCGCCCGCAGCGTGGCCAGTCCGAGCGCCAGGTCGGCCGGACCGAGCGCCATCGCGTCGTAGCCGAGGCGGTTCATGGCCTCGACGCTGCTCTTGCCCTGGGTCCTGAGCGCAGGGTCCTGGTCGCCGATCAGGCTGTCCCCGGCGTCGAGGACGAGCGTATACGGATTTCTGGTTTTTTCCTGATTGATGAAGGTGGCCCGCCGGGCCACGCCGCCGACAGGCGGCCTTCAGCCGCAGGGAAACAGATAGCCCCACGTGTCGTTGCTGTGCACCAGCGTGAGCTGCAACGGCTGCGGCGTCGGGGTGGCGACCGGCGACAGGGGCGACGACGCCGGCATGGCCGCCGGCACGCAGCCTGCGGCCGCGATCAAGAGCGCGAGGAGGACAGGAAGCCCGCGTCGCATATCAACTCCTTTCGGGAGGGAAGAGATGCTCCAGCCCGCGCCAGACGTCGTCGCGCCAGGACGGGTAGTTGTGCCCGCCGCTGAACTCCCGGTAAGCCACGCCATACCCCCGCGCTGACAGCAGGTCGTGCATGTCGCGGTTGCCCGGCAGCAGCCACTCGTAGCGGCCCACATCCATCCAGATCTTCAGCGATCTGACCGCGCCATCTCGCACCAGGTCGGTGACCACCCACGGCAGCGGCCCCTGCCAGAACGCGCCCGACTGGCTGAGCACGCGCCCGAAGACCTGCGGGAGGCGCAGGCCCAGGTAAAGCGCCATCAGCCCGCCCATCGACGCGCCCAGGACGCCGTACGCGCCACGCGAGCCGGGCGAGGTGCGCGCGTCGAGCAGGCGCAGCCGTTCGGCGGCCAGCGGCAGCACGCACTCCATGACGAAGCCGATGGTGGCGTCGCTGCACGCGTATTCGACCACGCGTGCCTGCCCGCCGCTCTCGACCAGCGCCAGGGCGATCGGACGGATACGCCGCTGCGCGATCAGGTTGTCCACGATCTGCGTCAACCGGCCGCGGCGGTAGTAGTCGCCGCCATCCCATACCACCACCAGCGGCACGGGATCGGGCGTTGGGGGCTGGTAGAGCCAGACCGGCCGCTTACCGCCGACCACCAGCGCCTTGTGCTCCACCGCATGCCGCGTGACCGTGCCCCCTGGGACCCCGCGGATGCGCTGCGCCAGCGGGGTTGCCTCGGCTCCGGGCATGTAGAAGAAGTGATTGACCTGGCCGATACCGTTCGGGGTCGTGCGGTTGTTGAACGGATCCGGTGTGCGGTCGTCCTCCGCCGGGCCGGTCAGAAAGCCGTACTCGATGTACGCATCCGGCGCCAGAGACATCGTGTGGGTCCAGAGCCCG
>JBFZDU010000264.1:0-4655 GCA_041307205.1 Gammaproteobacteria bacterium
ATCTCGCCCGGCGCGCGCGCCTGGCGCTGGCGCTCGCGCGGCGGCGTATCGCCAGTGCGCACATCCACCCGCAGCGGGCGGACCGGCAGCCCGAGCCGCTCGGCGGTCCGCGCGATGCCGGCCAGCGGCGCGCGCAGGTTGCGTTCCACATCGTAGACCAGGGCCTTGAGCGGCGAGACGTAGAGTACCCGCACGCCCGCGGCTGGATTCTGGTCGGCGCCGACCCGATCGATCGCCCAGAGAAACGCCGCCAGGGTCTTGCCGCTGCCAGTCGGCGCGGTCAACAGGGTGTGCGCGCCGCGCTGGATGACCGGCCAGCCGGCCGCCTGGACCC
This sequence comes from Gammaproteobacteria bacterium, assembly GCA_041307205.1. Classification (GTDB taxonomy): domain Bacteria; phylum Pseudomonadota; class Gammaproteobacteria; order Chromatiales; family Chromatiaceae; genus JARRQB01. Next base: position 335 of record JBFZDU010000264.1, read on the forward strand.
GGGTCGGCCCCGGGAAGTTTTGCCCGAACCAGGTACGCGCCGCCGCGCCGAATGCCTTCATCTCCAGGTCAGGATAGCGGTCGCGGCAGCACGCGCAACCGTCTGCCGGCATTGGCCGTGGACCCGGCCGCGGCCCTTGGCGTGGTGCCGGGCGCGAGCGCGGCCTGGGGTCGCCCCGGCCGCGCCGTTTTCGATCCATCCCCGAAACCCGGCCAGAGAGCAATCTTGCCGAATATTAGCGAATATTGTTCTCTGACCCGGTTTTCGGGTTTTCGGACCCGGTTTTCGGTTGTTTTCTGTACAGGGTTTGTCCGGGCTAGCGCTGGTTGTCGACGTCTATGCCCTCGACTTCGACCAGCTTCTGCAGCGCCTCTTCGAGCATCGCCCGCGCCCGCGCTGTGGTGACGTGCAGGAAGGCGTGCAGGGCGGCGTCGTCACGACTGCGGTTCTCGCATTCGGCGCTGTATTGCTCGAAACGCGCCATCGAGATGATCAGGTCCGCCAAGTGGTGCGGGCACTCGCAGCGGATGGTGGTGGACGCGCCCGCGACGATGGCCAGCTGCCGGTCGTCGAAGCGCCGCTGAGGCAGGGCCGCCCCCAGGGCACTTTCGAAGTCCTCCAGCCCAGGCACCGCGCGGGTCGCCGGCAGCGCCGGGGCGCAAACCCGCCGCAGTTCTTCCCAGGTGACCGGGAAACGCAGCGCCACTATGCCCTGCTCCTCCAGGCGACCGAGGGCGCGACTTTGCGCGAAGCCATAGACCACGATCAGGCGCCGTGCCCCGCACTGGCGCTGCATGCGCCGCACCTGCGTGCTGCCGTCGTCGTTCAGCGTCGGCATTTCCACCACCAGGACGTCCGCCTGCAGTTCGCCCGCCGCCGCCGCGAATTCCGCCGGATCGGCGAAGCTGCCCGCCAGCACAAAGGCGTCGGCATCGAGTTCCCGCAACCCAGCTGCCAGCCGCAACGGCAGGGTATTGCCGACCAGCACCAGGCCGAGCGGACCCTGGCCGGGACGCGCGTCGCTCGCCGCCTGGGCGGACTGCACCGTGGCGGCACGCGCCTGCAGTTGCTCCAGCGTCAGGTTGGCGACCGTGCCTATGGCGTGGCCGGCATCGACCAGCCGCTTGATCAATTCCAGCCGCGCCACGTCGTGCTGGCTGTACAGGCGGCTGCCGCCCCCGGTGCGCTGCGGTTCCACCACCCCATAGCGCCGCTCCCATACCCGCAGGGTATCCGCCGGCACCCCGGTCAGGCGCGAAACGGCACCGATGCGGTAGGACGAATCCGTGTGTGGACTGGTGGTCATTGGTCGCAGGCACCTCCGGGCCAAGACTGGACATTCGAATAAAACCGCGCGCGGCGGTGCGAAGTATAAGACCCTGTTCAGATTTTGTCCGGGCCGAACTCATCAAAGCGACGACCGGGCGCGGCCAATCCGGACCTTCGCCACAGGGCCGCACTCATGAGCCGGAGGCCGCGAGCAAGTCCTCCACCGCACGTACCAGCTTTTTGCTACCCGGTCCGGTGAAGCTCGAATAGCTGCCCACCAGCCGGCCATCGCGGCCGATCAGGTACTTGTGAAAGTTCCACTTGGGGTAGCCCCCCGACAACTCGGCCAGCTTGCGGTACAGCGGATCGGCCAGCCCCCGCTTGGCATGAGTCTTCTCGAACATGGGAAAACCGACACTGTAGGACAGTCGGCAAAACTCCTGGATCTGCTGCTCCGAGCCCGGTTCCTGGCCGCCGAAATCGTTGCTGGGAAAGCCCAACACCACCAGGCCCTGGTCCTTGTAGCGCGCGTACAAGGCCTCCAATCCTTCGTACTGCGAGGTAAAGGCGCACTTGCTCGCCGTGTTGACAATCAGCACCACCTTGCCACGGTAGGCCTCGCACAGGTGCACCACCTCCTCGCCCGCCAACACCCGCTTGTGGAAGTCGAGTGTCTCGGGGCAACGCGCATCGGCCCGGACCATGCCCGACGCGGACACCAACACCGTCGCCATCAGGGCAAATTGCAGGCTCGACATAACAGGCTCCAATTAGTTGACAAATTACGTTGGTTTAAGTCTTGACAAAATATTTTAGTAAGTCAATATCTGTTCACGAATATTTGAACAGAACTTTATCTGGACATCCCTTATGGAAAGCTCTCGGATCGCCGTTGTCGGCTCGGGCATTGCCGGGCTCGGGGCCGCCTGGCTGCTGCGCCAGCGCCACCAGGTCACCCTGTTCGAGCAAAACGATTATGTCGGCGGCCACACCAACACCCGCCTGGTCCGGGAAGACGGCCGCGAGCTGGCCGTGGACACCGGCTTCATCGTGTACAACGAACCGAATTACCCGCAACTCACGGCCTTGTTCAGACAGCTCGGCATCGCCTCGCGCGCCACCGACATGACCTTCGCCGTCTCGGTCAACCACGGCGAGCTGGAATACGCCGGGTCCGGGCTGGGGACCCTGTACGCGCAGCGCCGCAACCTGGTGTCGGCCAGTCATCAGCGCATGGTCTGGGACATTCTGCGCTTCAACCGGGCGTGCAAGCGCGATCTGGCAAGGGACGGTTTCGGGCGCCAAACGGTAGACCAGTACCTCAGCGCCCAGGGGCTGGGAATGGCCTTCCGGGACCGCTACCTGCTACCGATGGCAGCGGCGATCTGGTCCTGCCCCACGGCCACCATGGGCGGCTTCCCGGCCGCCAGCCTGGCGCGCTTCTTCGCCAACCACGGCCTGATCAACCTGTTCGATCGGCCGCAATGGCGCACCTTGATCGACGGCAGCCACAGCTATGTGAAGCGCCTGGTGGCGGATCTCGGCCCGGCCGTGCAGACCGGCGCCCGGGTGACGCGGGTGGCGCGCAGCGCCCGTGGCGTCGAACTGACGCTGCACGACGGCCGCCACCAGGGGTTCGACCAGGTGGTGCTGGCCTGCCACGCCGACCAGGCCCTGGCCCTGCTGGCCGACGCCTCGGCCCCCGAGCAGTCCGTCCTGGGCCGTTTCCCCTACCAGGAGAACCGCGCCCTGTTGCACACCGATGCGCGCCTGATGCCGCGCGACCGGCGCGTCTGGTCGTCCTGGAATTATCTGGCCGACGATCGCGACACCGGACCCGCGGCGGCGCAGGTCTCCGTGACCTATTGGATGAACCGACTGCAGGGTCTGGACGCTCGGCGCGACTACTTCGTGTCACTGAACCCGCTAGTGGCGCCGCACCCCGACCGGGTGCTGGCCCAGATCAACTACGAGCACCCGGTGTTCGACCAGGCTGCCATCGACGCCCAGGCCCGTCTGGGCGAACTCCAGGGGGCGCGCCACACCTGGTTCTGCGGGAGTTACTTCGGTTACGGCTTTCACGAGGATGCCTTCGCGTCGGCAGTGGCGGTGGCGCGCGGCCTCGGCGTGGTACCGCAGTGGCTGGCACCCGCGGAGCCGGCAACCACCACTGTACCGGCCGGCACCTGGATGCCGCAGCAGGGCTGAGCCGTGGCATCGCGTCTCTACCTGAGCACCGTGATGCACCGCCGCTTCGGCGCCGTGCCCTACCGCTTCAGCTACCCGGTGTTCAGCCTGCTGCTCGATATCGACCAACTGCAGCAGGACGCGGCACAGACCCGGCTGCTCAAGGTGGACCGCTTCGGCCTGCTCAGTTTTCACCGCCGCGACCACGGGCCGCGTGACGGTTCAGACCTGCGGCACTGGGCCGAGTCGGTACTGGCGCAGGCGGGAATCGACCTGCGCGGCGGCAGCATCCAATTGCTGTGTTTCCCGCGCCTGCTCGGTTACGGCTTCAACCCGCTCAGCGTCTGGTACTGCCACCACCGCGACGGCACACTGCGCGCGGTCATCGCCGAGGTCAACAACACCTTCGGCGAGCACCACTGCTACCTGTTGCACGACGCCGGCCGAGCCATGCCCTGGCCGGCACGCGCCCACGCCAGCAAGTGCTTCCATGTCTCGCCGCTGCTCGGCATGCGGTGCGACTACCGGTTCGAATTCGCCGCGCCCGGCGCCCGGCTGCGCGTGCTCATCCGCCAGTCCGAAGACGGCAAGCCGCGCCTGATCGCGGCCCAGACCGGCCGCGCCCTGCCCCTGTCCGACCGCTCGTTGGGACGCGCGCTGCTGCGCACACCCTTGCTGCCGTTCAAGATACTGGTCGCGATTCACTGGCAGGCCTTGAAAATCTGGCTGCGCGGGGCGCCGTTTCACGCCAAGCCCGAACCCCCATTGAAAGAGGTGACCTGACATGGAGCTGACCGCAGCCGCCGCGGCGCGCAATCTACCCCTGCCGGCCCGGCCGTTCTTCCGGCAGCTACGCCACCTGCAG
>JBFZDU010000265.1:0-2584 GCA_041307205.1 Gammaproteobacteria bacterium
CGAGGCCCAACGCCACGAGCAGTGCCTGAAGGGACGCAAATGGAAACGGTTCCGTGAACAGATTCCCTCTAATCGCGGAACCGCCAATGAAGATCAAGGGAATGCCAATGATCAGAAAGGCATACCACGCTACGCCGCAGCGCCAGAGCAAAGCCCGTCCGAGGAAGCGCCGCAGACCAGCGATGCCACCGTTGCACGCAACAAGAGAGAACGCAGCGATCGCAGGCGCGTAAACGGCCAGAAAGAAGAGCGGATGGTTGCCGGTGAGCTGGCCAAATGCTGTCCCCATAAATTCCGGGAGGAAGATATACAGTCCAAGAATACCCCAAGCTATGCCGAACGAGATCAGTAGAAAGGGGGTAAATGAACGGAACTGCACTGCATACGCTTCAGACACTGAGGTGGTTGCAGTAACTAGAGAATCCGCGTTCGCCGAGATAGACGGTTTCGGTCTATGTCCGGTCGGCGTGGCGCGTGCGAGGAGATCTTTCAGAGCGGCCAAAGCTAACTGCCTTGTGTTGGATCCGTTTGTCTCGCAGCCGCTCAGGCGGGCCGGGTTTATGCCGCAACGCGCGGGTAGGCTGCGAAACGGCCTTCTGCCCCGGCGGTGTCGGCCGCGGCAGGGTGCGTTCGCCGGCGGGCTAGGCGCTGCGCTTCTTCAAATGAATCAGCAACAGCGATATCGCCGCTGGGGTCACGCCGGGGACGCGCCCGGCTTGGCCGAGCGTGCTCGGGCGGTGGCGGACGAGTTTTTCACGCACCTCGGTGGAGAGGCCCTTGACCTTGCCGTAGTCGAAGTCCGTGGGCAGGGTGACCGATTCGTTGCGCCGGGTCTTTTCGATCTCGTCGTACTGGCGATCGATATAGCCGGAATACTTGGCCTGGATCTCGACCTGTTCGGCGACCTCGGCGTCTTCGACCCCGGGACCGACGCCGGGCAGAGTCATGACACCCTGGTAACTGGCCTGGGGCCGGGCGAGCAGGTCCAGGGCGCGGGTCTCGCGGCGCAGTTCGTCTCCGAGCAGGGCCAAGGCCGTGTCGGCGGGGACAGCGAGGGGTCGGACCCAGAGGTCGCACAGGCGCTGTTGCTCGCGGGCGATGGCTTCGCGTTTGCTCTCGAATCGCAGCCAGCGCGCGTCATCGACCAGGCCCAGTTCGCGGCCCTGCTCGGTGAGGCGCAGGTCAGCGTTGTCTTCGCGCAGCAGCAGGCGGTACTCGGCGCGCGAGGTGAACATGCGGTAGGGCTCGCTGGTGCCGCGGGTGATCAGGTCGTCGACCAGCACCCCGAGGTAGGCCTGGTCACGGCGTGGGCACCAGGGGTCCTGCCCGCGCGCCTGCAGCGCGGCGTTGAGCCCGGCGAGCAGACCCTGCGCCGCGGCCTCTTCGTAGCCAGTGGTGCCGTTGATCTGGCCGGCGAAGAACAGGCCGCCCAAGTGCTTGGTCTCCAGCGAGGGTTTGAGGTCGCGCGGGTCAAAGTAGTCGTACTCAATGGCATAGCCGGGGCGGACGATGCGCGCGTTCTCCAGCCCTCGCAGCGAGCGCACCACGGCCCACTGGACATCGAAGGGCAGCGAGGTGGAGATGCCGTTGGGGTAGATCTCGTTGCTGGTCAGGCCCTCGGGTTCGAGGAAGATCTGGTGCGAGTCCTTGTCGGCGAAGCGCACCACCTTGTCCTCGATCGAAGGGCAGTAGCGCGGCCCCACGCCCTCGATAACGCCGGCATACAGGGGCGAGCGCGACAGGCCGCCGCGGATGATCTCGTGGGTGTGGGCATTGGTGCGGGTAATGTGGCAGGGGAGTTGCGCCGGGTGCTCCTCGGGACGGCCCATGAAGGAGAACACCGGCACCGGGTCGTCGCCCGGTTGTTCCTCCAGCACGTTGAAGTCGATGCCGCGCCGGTCGATGCGCGGCGGTGTGCCGGTCTTCAGCCGCTGCACGTCGAACGGCAGTTCGCGCAGCCGGCGCGACAAGGCGTTGGCCGGGGGATCGCCGGCGCGGCCGCCCTCGTAGTTCTCCAGGCCGATGTGGATGCGCCCACCGAGAAAGGTGCCGACGGTCAAAACCACCGTGGGAGCGCGAAACTGCAGGCCCATTTGGGTGACCACGCCGGTGACCCGGCCGCCGGCGACGAGCAGGTCGTCGACCGCCTGCTGGAACAGGTCGAGGTTGGGCTGGTGCTCCAGCGCGGCGCGCACCGCCGCCTTGTACAATGCCCGGTCGGCCTGGGCGCGGGTGGCGCGCACCGCCGGGCCCTTGCGCGAATTCAAAATCCGGAACTGGATGCCGGCGCGGTCGGCGGCGCGCGCCATCAGGCCGCCCAGGGCATCGATCTCCTTCACCAGGTGACCCTTGCCGATGCCGCCGATGGCCGGGTTGCAGCTCATCTGCCCCAGGGTCTCGATGTTGTGCGTGAGCAGCAGGGTGCGCGCGCCCATGCGTGCGGACGCCAGCGCGGCTTCCGTGCCGGCATGGCCGCCGCCGACGACGATGACATCGAATTCTTGTGGGTAGAGCATGGGAAAATCCAGGTGGTCGGCACGCCTGCTGCGCGCCCAGGCCCAGAAGAAGGTGAATACCCGCTTTA
>JBFZDU010000266.1:0-3711 GCA_041307205.1 Gammaproteobacteria bacterium
CAGGCCTACGCGGCCGACGAGGAGATCCGCGATCTGGTCGACATGGCCAAGCAGCTCGAGGGTCTGGCCCGTAACGCCGGCAAGCACGCCGGCGGGGTGGTGATCGCCCCCGGCAAGCTGACCGATTTCACGCCGCTGTATTGCGAACCGGGCGGCGACAACCTGGTCACCCAGTTCGACAAGGACGACGTAGAGCAGGCCGGCCTGGTCAAGTTCGACTTCCTGGGTTTACGCAACCTCACCATCATCGACTGGGCGCTCAAGACAGTGAACGCCGAGCGGGCGCGGCGCGGGGAGGAGGCGATCGACATCGCGCGCATCCCCATGGACGATGCCGCCGCGTTCGAGCTGCTCAAGCGCGGCGAGACCACCGCGGTGTTCCAGCTCGAATCCGACGGCATGAAGAAGCTGATCAAGAAGCTGCTGCCGGACTGTTTCGGGGACATCACGGCGTTGGTGGCGCTGTTCCGACCCGGGCCGCTGCAGTCAGGCATGGTGGACGATTTCATCGCGCGCAAGCACGGGGTGCAGAAGGTCGAATACCCGCACCCGGACCTTGCGCCCATCCTTGAGGCCACCTACGGCGTCATCCTGTATCAGGAGCAGGTAATGCAGATCGCCCAGGTGCTGGCCGGCTATACCCTGGGCGGCGCCGACCTGCTGCGCCGCGCCATGGGCAAGAAGAAGCCGGAGGAGATGGCCAAGCAGGGCGAGATCTTCCGCAAGGGGGCGGTGGAGCGCGGCGTCGACGAGGCGGTGGCGCGCTACATCTTCGACCTGATGGAGAAGTTTGCCGGCTACGGCTTTAACAAGTCGCACTCGGCCGCCTATGCCCTGGTGGCTTACCAGACCCTGTGGCTCAAGGCACACTACCCGGCGGCCTATATGGCCGCGGTGCTGTCTTCGGACATGGACAACACCGACAAGGTAGTGAACTTCATCGAGGAGTGCCGCGCCATGCGCCTGCATGTGGCACCGCCGGACGTGAACCGCTCCGCCTATATGTTCACCGTCGATGGCGAGCGCACCATCGTCTACGGCCTGGGTGCGATCAAGGGCGTGGGCGAGGCGGCGATCGAATGCATGGTGGCCGCGCGTGCGCAGGGCGGGCCGTACCGCGACCTGTTCGAGTTTTGCCGCCGCGTCGATCTGAAGAAGATCAACCGCCGGGTGCTGGAATCGCTGATCCGGGCCGGCGCTCTGGATGCCCTGGGCAGCAATCGCGCTACCCTGATGGCGCAACTGCCGCTGGCGCTGCGGATGGCCGAACAGCATCACGCCCAGCAGGCAGCCGGCCAAGACGACTTGTTCGGCATGGCGGCGCCGGCCGATGGCCGGGCCGACGCCCCGGCCCAGGCTCCGGTGCTGGGGGTGATCCCAGCCGACCTGGACGAATGGGATGACGACGAGCGGCTGCAGGGCGAGAAAGATACGCTCGGGTTGTTCCTCACCGGCCACCCGATCGATTTCTACGAGGCGGACCTGGCCGCACTGGTGGCTACGCGCATCGGCAAGCTGGCGCTCGACGACGGGCCGGTGGAACGCGGCCGGCGCGGCGGTCGCAAGATCACCGTCGCCGGCTTGGTGGTCGCGGTGAGCCGACGCAACACCCAGCGCGGCACCATGGCCTCGGTGTTGCTGGACGACAAGACCGGGCGTATCGAGGCGACCCTGTTCAACGAGGCCTACGAGCAGTACCGCGACCTGTTGGCAGCGGACCGGGTGCTGGTCATGGAAGGCAGCCTGGTGCCGGACGAGTACCGCGGCGGCCTGGGCTTGCGCGCCGACCGTGTTACCCTGCTGGAGGACTGCCGGGCGCAGCGGGCGATGGCGCTCGACCTGTGGTTCAGCGCAGCCCAGCTGCGTGCTCGGTGCTGGACGGCGGTCGACTTCGCCGATCGCCTGGCGCGGCTGCTCGAGCCTTACCGCGGCGGCAACTGCCTACTGCGGTTCAGCTACCAGCGCAGCGACGCCGGCGGCATGCTGCGCTGCGGCGACGCCTGGCGGGTACGGCCGACCGACGAGTTGCTGCGGCAATTGCGACGCTTGTTGGGCAACCAGGGTGTCTGTTTGCGCTATGGTGCACGGTCTGCCGAAACCCAGGGCACGGCTATTGCGGTATGATGACGCGCTTTAACCGCGACGTGAGCCGACTGCCCGCGCCATGAACCTCAACTTCCTCGAATTCGAGCAGCCCATCGCCGAACTGCAGGCGAAAATCGAGGAACTGCGCCTGGTCGGCAGCGACAATGAGATCAACATCCAGGAGGAGATCGAGCGTCTGGAGAGCAAGAGCCGGTCGCTGACCGAGTCGATCTTCTCCAATCTCAATTCCTGGCAGGTGTCCCAGCTGGCCCGCCACCCGCTGCGGCCTTACACCCTGGATTACCTGGGGCGCATCTTCGACGAGTTCGAGGAACTGCACGGCGACCGCGCCTACGCCGACGACCGCGCCATCGTCGCCGGGCTGGCGCGCCTCGCCGGCCGTGCGGTGCTGGTGATCGGCCACCAGAAGGGCCGCGATACCAAGGAGAAACTGCTGCGTAATTTCGGCATGCCGCGCCCGGAGGGCTATCGCAAGGCGCTGCGCCTGATGAAGCTGGCCGAGCGGTTCAAGTTACCGGTACTGACCTTCATCGACACCCCCGGCGCCTACCCGGGTGTCGACGCCGAGGAACGCGGCCAGAGCGAGGCCATCGCCCGTAACCTGTTGGAGATGGCCGGGCTCAAGACACCGATCGTGGCCACCGTGATCGGCGAGGGGGGTTCGGGTGGGGCACTGGCCATCGGCGTGGCCGACCGGGTCATGATGCTGCAATACGGCACCTATTCGGTGATCTCGCCCGAAGGCTGTGCCTCCATTCTGTGGAAAGACCCGCAGAAGGCCCCTGTCGCCGCCGAGGCGATGGGTATCACTTCGCAGCGACTCAAGGACTTGAAGCTGATCGACGAGATCATCCCCGAACCCCTGGGCGGCGCCCACCGCGACCCGGACAGCACCGCGCGCAACCTGCGACATGCCCTGGTCGAAGCGCTGGACAAGCTCACGGCTACTCCGCTCGACCGGTTGCTCGACAGCCGCTACCAGCGCCTGATGGCATTCGGCGATTTCAGCGGCGACTGAGCGTCGCGCCGCCGGCGTGTACTTCACCTCCGGGCTGCTGCTGACCCTGCTCGGGAAACTGCCGCGGCCCCAGAGCTACTGGGTCGCTTACAGCGGCGGCCTGGATTCCAGCGTCCTGCTGGACGCGCTGGCGGCACGCCGGTCCGAACTGGCGGCGCCGTTGCACGCCGTCCATGTCCATCACGGACTGCACGCCGACGCGGACGCCTGGGAAGCGCATTGCCTGGCGCGCTGCGCCGCGCTGGCCGTGCCTTGCGTCGCGCAGCGGGTGACGATTCCCGCCGCGGCCGGGACCAGTCCCGAGGCGCGCGCCCGGATCGCCCGCTATGCGACCTTCGCGCGGGTGCTGCCGCCGCGGGCGCTGCTGCTGACGGCGCACCAGCGCGACGACCAGGCCGAGACCCTGCTGCTGCAGCTGCTGCGCGGTGCCGGGCCGGCTGGGCTCGCGGCTGCCGCACCCCTGGCGCCGCGGGGCGACGGCTGGTTGGCGCGGCCGTTGCTGGGTTGGGATCGCGCCGCGCTGCGCGACTATGCGCTGCGGCGTGGCCTGACCTGGCTGGAGGATCCCAGCAATGCCGAGGTCGCCT
>JBFZDU010000267.1:0-5124 GCA_041307205.1 Gammaproteobacteria bacterium
AAGGCCAGGGGTACCACTTTGCCGGGGTTGTCGCGCTTCCAGGTGACCACCGACATGATCATTTCCAGGCACCAACCCCAGGAGCCGACCACCAGCAGGGTGGCGCCGATGTAGAACAGCGGGTGGGCCTTGAGCGGCGGATAGAAGGTGTAGAGCACCGAGGCCTGCCCCGTGAGCAGCGGGTAGGCGGCGAGCAGCGTGCCGCCGAGCGCGACCCAAAAGGACAGCCAGCCGAGGGGCTTGCTCCACAGCGGCCGTTGCAGGGTCGAGGTGGCCGTGTAGTAGCCGAAGCCCATGATGAAGAAAGTCGTCAGCACGAAGCCCATCAACACGCCGTGCGTGGACACCGAGGCGAAATAGAGTTCGTGGGACTCGATCTCGGGAAACAGGCCACTGCGGTTCATGACCTGGTACAGGCCGAGCACGATGGCGACCATGAAGGCGGCGAACGCCACCCAGAGGTTCGCCATGCTTAGTGATTTCGCTTTGTCGTACATATTGTGTATTCCCGCCTGTTCAGCCCTTGGGCACGACCTTCAGACGCGACCACATATAGTCGTGGCCCAGGCCGCAGTACTCGTTGCACAGGAACAGGGCGTCGCCCTCCCTGGGGAACCGCGTCTTAACCTCGGATACGTAGCCCGGGATCACCATGGTGCTCATGTTGGTGAAAGGTATGTGCACGCCATGTACCACGTCCGGGCTGGTGATGCGGAAGGTCACGTCGGTGTCGACCGGCACCTCGATCTGCTGCGGATAAAAGGAATACCGGGCGGCGATCATGCGCACGGTCAGCGAACCGTCGGGGTTGGTGGTGACGCCCAACTGATCCTCGGCGAACTCACCGGACAAGTGCAGGGTTTTCGGATCTATGGTCTCGACGTTGCTCGGCGGGTGCAGGTTCATGACCACCGCCGCGTAGGTCATGGCCCCGACCATTACCAGGGTCATGAAGCCGACCACGTACATCCATTTTCTTTCGAGTGGATCTATATGCATCTGTGCTATCCCCGCTCAGGCGACCGGTCCGTGGGACATGAACACGCCGAAAAAGAAATACAGCCAGCCGAGCAGCAAGGCTGCGCCGATCACCAGGATGATCGCCCAGGTGCCGCGTGGGGGGGACTCGAGGATGTGTTTCTGTTCTTCTTCCGACAGCGCTGCCATGCAGATGACCTCCAACAGCGAATGTAGTGAGTTGATCAGTCGCCGGCCGTGACCTGCCATTCCCGATGCCGTCGGGTCGTGCTGTGCGGAATTGGGCCGGAAAAGCGCGGTGGGTTCCTTTGATTTTCTGGTATCGCAGCGGAACGCCGAGCTAGGTTCAGCGCCAACTGTACACAAGTCAGTTTGATTCTCAATACGGTGGGCAGAAAATAATCCGTTGCTTACTCGCCGGATTTCGGCGCGCCGAGCCGGTGTGCGCCCCTGGCGGCCGGTGCGTCGCGCAGCCGCAGGGCATTGAGTACCACCAGCAGCGAACTGAGCGACATGCCGACGGCGGCGGCCCAGGGCGGCACCAGGCCGGCCGCGGCGGCGGGCACCGACAGCAGGTTGTAGCTGGCGGCCCAGGCTAAATTCTGCCGAATGATGCGTCGGGTGCGTTGTGCCATGGCCCTGGCCGTGGCTATTACCGCCAGGTCCCGGCCGAGCACCAACAGCTCGCTGTGGACCTGGGCGAGTTCGCTGGCGTGGGCGAAGGAGATGGACACGTCCGCTGCCGCCAGCGTCGGTGCGTCATTTATCCCGTCACCGACCATGGCAACGCGCCGGCCCTGCTGCTGGGCGGTGTGGATCCAGTTGAGCTTGTCCTCGGGGCGTTGGTCGCCCAGCGCCGGATCGAAGGCGAGGTCGGCCGCGAAGCGTGTCACGTTGGCCTGGCTGTCGCCGCTGAGCAGCACGAACTGCCGTACCCCCTGGGTGCGCAACCGCGCCAGCAGCGTGGCAATCCCCGGACGCGGCTGGTCGCGCAGCAGAAACAAGGCCTGCGGCGCCACGGCATCGGCCAGTGCGATCACCAGGTAGCCGGCGCTACGCAGGGCGTCGATGCGCGCCTGCAGGGCTGCATCCGGTGCCAGCCCGCCGAGGGCGAACTCGGGTTTGCCGAGTCGCCAGTGCCGGCCGGCCCGGGTGGCCGCGATGCCCGCGCCGGGGTGGTGGCGCAGGTCTTCGAGGGCATGCTCGGCGGCCGGTGCGGCGGCGTGCAGCGCCCGGCCCACCGGGTGCTCGGAGCCCGTCTCCAGGGCGGCGGCGAGCGCCATGGCCTGTGCGCGGTCCAGCTCCCCCAGACAATCCACTTGTTCGAGCGTCAGCGCCCCGTAGGTCAGGGTGCCGGTCTTGTCGAAGACCAGGGTGTCGGCTTGGGCCAGGGCCTCCAGGGCGTCGGCGCGCACCGGCAACAGCCCATGGTCGGCGAAGCGCCCCATGGCGATCGCCGCGGCCACCGGCGTGGCCAGCGCCAGGGCGCAGGGGCAGGTCACGATCAGCACCGAGACGGTGTTGCTGAGGGCGGCCGCCGGGTCGGCCCACAGCCAATAGGCGGCCGTCATGGCGGCGAATACCAGCACCACGCCGACGAACCAGCCGGCCACTCGTTGCGCCAGGATGGCATAGCGCGGCGCGGCCCGTAGGCTGCGGGCCAGCAGGCGGTGAATCTCGGAGGCCATGGAGGCGCCGCTGTCCTGGGTCACCTGCACCAGTACCGGCTGGTCGACATTGCAGGCGCCGCCGATCACCGGCTGCCCGGTGCCGCGCGTGATCGGCAGGGATTCCCCGGTGAGCAATGACTCGTCAAAGCTGCTCGCGCCCTCGACCAGGATGCCGTCGGTCGGTACCACCTCACCCGGCCTGACCCGTACCCGGTCGCCGGGCTTGAGGTCCACCACCAGTACCGTCTGTTCGCCCCCGGCCTCGATCCGGTTGGCCAGGCGTGGCACGATGCGGCCGACCCGATCCAGGGCGTCGGCCGCGCGCAACCGGCCCCGCAGCTCGATGCGCCTTGCCAGCAGCACCAGGAAGATGAACATGGCGATGGAGTCGTAATAGACCTCGCCGCGCAGCGTGATGGTGGTGTAGAGGCTGCCGAGGTAGGCGCCGACGATCCCCAGTACGATCGGCACGTCCATGCCGAGGCGGCGGTTGCGCAGGTCCCGCCAGGCGCCGATGAAGAACTCCTGGCCGGGATAGGCCATCATGACCGTGGTGGCGAACAGGCTGGTCCAGCGCCCGATACGGGTCCACAAGGCGACCTCGCCGGTCTCGTCGCTGTGGCCCATGAAGTAGCCGGCGACGGCGAATTCCATCACCAGCATGCTGATCACGCCGGCGAAGATCAGCCGCTCGTTGCTGCGTTTGCGCTGCAGGGCATTCAGCTCCTCGCGCCGCACCGGATCGTAGGGGTGGGCCACATAGCCGATGTTGACGATGCTCTCGAGGATTTCGCTGAGCTTGATGCGGGCCGGGTCCCAGCGCACCCGGGCGTGGTGGCTGGCGTAGTCCAGGTCCACTTCGAGCACGCCGTCCAGGCTGCGCAGCACTTGTTCGTTCAGCCACAGGCAGGCCGCACAGCGAATGTTCTCCAGCAGCAGTGCCGCCTCGCGGCTGTCGGCGTGCTCGCGGACGAAGGACTTCTGTACCTCGGGGTGGTCGTAGAAGCCGAGTTTGCGGACGATCTCGGGCACCGCGTCGGCGGTGATCGCCTGTTCGCGGCGGTGGCTGTAGTAGTCCTCGAGACCGGCACCGACGATGGTCTGGCACACCGCCAGGCAGCCCGGGCAGCAGAAGCGGCGGGGCTCACCCAGCACGACCAGGGTGCTGCCGTAGGCCGGGTCGAGCGGCAGACCACAGTGGAAACAGCTGGCGCCGCTCTGGGGGTCAGGGTTGGCCATGGTGTAGTCTTGGCTTTCGACACCGAGCGCTGGTACGCACCAAGCATATCAGCGGTTGCCACGGCCAGTGCGCCTGTCCCTTGCGGCGGGCGCGGACGCAAGAGGAATTCGCCGATGTACCAGACAGGCTGGGCGCTGTGGTCGCTGGCGCTGCTGCTGCCCGGCGCGGCCAGCGCGGCCGACCAGGCCGCCGTGCCGGAGAAGTGGCGCACCGCCTACGATCTCTACCTCGATCCCCGGGAGGCCTTCGACATGAAGCGCGGTGATCCCGCCGGGGTGTTGTTGATCGACGTGCGGGCGCGCAGCGAAGTGCAGCTGGTCGGCTTCACCGAGCTGGCGGACGCAAATATTCCGATCTACGATTTCGCGGGTTGGGAATGGGCGCCAAAAAGCGACGGCGTCCACGGCGCTTATCGCAAGACCTACAACGACGACTTCGTGGCCGCGGTGGACCGGTTACTGGCCGCACGCGGCAAAGACCGCAACACGCCGCTGATCCTGATGTGCACCTCGGGGAGTCGCGCACCGATTGCGGCCGAGGCCTTGTACGAGGCCGGGTTCGGCAAGGTCTATACCCAGTATCAGGGCTTCGAAGGGGTGAAGGCCAGGGAGGGCCCGGCGGCGGGCCAGCGCGTGGTCAACGGCTGGAAGAATGCCGGTCTGCCCTGGGGCTATGATTTGCAAAGTGCAAAGATGTATTTCAATTTCGCCCCGACCGGCGCCGGACAGGCCCCGGCGACGCAGTAAGCGGGAGGACCCGCAGCAGGGGTCGGCCGTAGTGACCCGCTTGAATTCCACCATCTACAGTTGAGGACGTTGCGTATGAATAAAATGTTTGGTGCCCTCGCCGGGGGATTGATGCTGGGTGCGACAGGCCTGGCGGTGGCGGCAGATGCGCCGGCCATGGACCCGAGCCAGATGCAGATGTTGATCGAAGTGCCCAGCCCATTCGGCTTCGAGGAAACCCTGGCGAAACTGGAAGCGAACGCCAAGGCGCAGGGCTGGAAGGTGCCGGAGAAATGGAAGGTTGATTTCCAGAAAAACCTGGGGAACGTCACCGACGTCGACATCGGCCCGAACCAGGTGATCAAGATGTGCGAACCCTTCGCCGCCGCCAAGCTGTTGGTCAAGGACGAATACAAGCAGCTCACGGCGATGATGCCCTGCACCATCGCCGTGGACGTCAAGTCCGACGGCAAGACCTACATCTCGATGATGAATCTCGATCTGATGGGCA
>JBFZDU010000268.1:0-5873 GCA_041307205.1 Gammaproteobacteria bacterium
ATTCCCCATCCGCGTGGCACCGGCTTGTGCCACGCGGATGGCGGCTCCGTCTCTGTCGGCAGTGCCATCCTATCTATCTTCATCCCTGGATCGGCCCAGATGCCAGGCGGTGTGCCTGGCGGGTCGTCTCGGGCAGCCGGTAACGCGTGGTACAGGCGAGTACGTAGCGGACCGCGGTCGGCAGGCTGATCTTGTGACCGATCGACACGTACAGCGGCCTTGTTCCGGTGCGCGTACGCAATACCGCGCCGATCAGCTCGTCGCCATCGCGCAGTTCCGCCCAGTCGCCCTTGCATGGGCCCGGTTCTGCTGCACTACCGATCAGGCGCGTCTTGCCGACGCCGATGCTGGGGATGCCCGTGAGCAGCCCCAGGTGACAGGCCAGGCCGAAGCGGCGGGGGTGCGCGTAGCCCTGACCGTCGCACAACAGCAGGTCGGGTGGGGTATCGAGCCGGTCCAGTGCCGCCAGTACCCCGGGCAGTTCGCGGAACGACAGCAATCCGGGCACATAGGGAAACCGCACCGGCAGCCTGGCTATGGATTGCCCGAGCAATCGCAACGACGGAAAGGCCAACACCGCGACTGCCGCCCGCACGGTGCGTCCGGCGTCTTCGAGGCCGACGTCCACGCCCGCGACGCGGTTCACCGGGTCGAGCCGGTCGACGGTCACGACCCCGCCGCGCAGCTGTTCCTGGATGTCCCTTGCCTGTGCGGGCGTGACGTCCCAGGGGTGCGTGCGGTCCAGCCGCAACTCAGCGCGCGAGCGCCCGGACGCGGTCCAGCAGGGCGGGGTCGTCCCACTCCCGTTCACCCTCCGCCGCGAACACGATCTGGCCCGAGGGGTCGATCACGTAGCTGGTCGGCAGGCCACGCACGCCCCAGGCCATGGTCGCCTCGGTATCGGGATCCAGGACCACGGGAAACCCGAGGCCCGCAGCTTGGACGTATTCGGCGACCGGCTGGCGATCCTCGCCCACGGCGATGCCTACCACGACGATCCCGTCGTCGCGCGTCTGTTCCCAGGCGCGCTGCAAGCCCGGCATCTCCTCGCGGCAGGGTGGGCACCAAGTGGCCCAGAAGTTCAGGATCACGGTTCGCCCCTGCAGACTCGCCAAATCCAACTTTTCCCCGGAGAGTTGCTCCAGTACGAAGCCCGGGGCAGGGCGGGGATCAAGGGTTCGTAAAGGCTGTTCAGCAGCGGTTGCGGCGGCCAACGGTAGCGCCGCGAGGGCCAGAAAGACCAACCGACTCGCGGTGACCCGTCGATGGCCCCCCGATGCGGGGTGGTCACCCAGGGGGTGGAGGTAAACAGGCGCGGCCTGCCGCGAAGTGCTGGTGGACGGAAAGTAGCTTTTCATCATGTTCCGGAGACCTGGCTGGGACTCAGTGATCCTAACAAAGCATGGCGCGCAGGTCAGGGAGCTGCGGTGGGTGCCCGGCGCTGTGCAGCGCGGCACCCGGGGAAGCCGCAGCCCAAGACGCTCTTAACGGCCGCGGCGACAGCCTGGTTCGCAACAGCCAGGGCGTTACGGCCCATTGCGTTGCGTTGCAGTTGCGGCATTTTATGCGCCAGGTCGCGGCTCAGGCGCCGAGCAGTGCCTCGGTGGCTCTGATTTCCGTTGCAGCCTCGTCGAGAATCTGCAGGCTGGCTGCAGGTGACAGCGCCCCCAAGCCGAGCCGCCCGTAGGAGGGCACGCTGTCGATCGCGGGCAGCCGTGCCTGGTGTTCGGAACCGACGAAACTGTGCAACTGCGCGATGATCACGAGGTCCAGGACGTCGGCCGCCCCGCCACCCGCACGGTGCCAGTCTTCCGCGCCTTCCGCTACCGCGACCAACTCCGCCGGTAATTGCCAACGGTGCAACAGAACCCCGCCGATGGGGCCGCGTAGCTGCGCCACAGCGGCAGCGAGGTCGGCCTCGTCCAATGCCTCGGCCGGTTGTTCGGCAGCGTAGGCGAGCACCGCCACCGCGCCCAGGTCGTGTACCAGCCCGGCCAACAGGGCGAATTCAGGATCGAACCCGCCAAGCTTGCGCGCCAGTACCTGACTCAGGGCCGCGACGCGGCAGCTGTGTTGCCACAGCCGCCGCATCTGCTCGCGCAGCGTCCCGGAATGGGTGCGGAACACCTCACGCAGTGCGAATGTGACCACCAGTCGGTGGGTGGTAGGCAGCCCGAGCCGCACCACGGCTTCGTCGACCGTGCGCGCCGCCGTCTGGCCGCGAAAGCGCGCGCTGTTGGCCGTCCTGAGCAACTTGGTCGCGATCGCCGGGTCGGCCTCGATCGCGCGGGCGACCTTGTGGGCATCGGCGTTTTCGTTGGCCACCGCTTGGCCGACCCGTACCGCAACGTCTGGTAGGCTGGGGAGCAACAGCCGATCCTGGTCGAGGTCCGTGTACAGCCGGGCGGTCAGTAGGCCCGCCAGTGCCAGGTTGTCGCAGTCGTCTTCCTCGTTGACCTCGTACCCCGCCAGCGTATTGTTGGGGTCGGACGCCTCGTCGGGCGCGCCGACCAGTTCAGGGCCTATCCGCAGGAAACTGACCGGGGTGGCGGCGCGGACCTCGTAGCGTGACGGCCGCAACCGGGCGATGGGGTTGGTTGCGGAGGGGTCATCGTCGGCCATGGCCTGCACCGCCCCGTCCGTGGCGGTGAGCTGGAGCCGGCCGCGGAGCAGGTACAGGATGGCGGGGTCACTGCTACCGAACTCAAGCAGCACCTCGCCCTTGGTGGCCGTGTAAACCGGTAACTGTTGCGCCAGGGCCTGCAACTTTTCCCGGCCCAGTTGGCGTAGCGTGCTCAACCGCTCGAGGGTGGTCGCGGCGGGACGCTCGGTGGTCTCTCGCATCACGGCTCCTGCCGGAAGAGGGTCCTGCACGGTTATCGGCTGCCAGCGGCGCCACTTAAAAATCCGCTGCGCCGGAAACGAAAAAACCCGCCACTGGCGGGTTCTTTACTAGTTGGCCATCACCCGGCTCAGAACGCGCTGGAACCCACGATCTTGTGGGACAGTTCCACCACACGCATGGCCTTGGTCATGTATTGCTGGCGGTAGTCCTTGAGCAGCCCGTCCTGGGAGAAGTAGTAGTCCTTACCCGAAACGCCGTGCTGGTGTTCGTAATCGATGAACTGCTTCTGCATCTCCAGCATTTCGCTGATCAGCTTGGCCTTTTCTGCCTTCAGTGCTGCAACATCGTCGCTCATATCGCTCTCCAAATGGGTTGAGAGTTGTCTCGCATCCAACCGGGATGGTAGATGCGGTCCGGCTAATATAGCACCGAGATTGCGCCTGGCTCCAGCCGCGCGGACCCTCCCATTAGGGATAGGCTAGCGTTCAGCAGCCGCAGTACGGTGTGGGTCTGGGGGTGTTGAGCGCCAGTGCGCCGGTGAGTTGCTGAACCGACTCGAGTGCGTGACGGTCGAGGTAGTCGAGGATGCCCCGATTCAACTTGGGCAGGATCAACGGATCGTAGAACAGCGCCGTGCCTACCCCCACTGCGGCCGCGCCGGCAAGCAGGAATTCGATCGCGTCCTCGGGCGTGGTAATGCCGCCCTGGCCGATGATGGGGATGCCATGGTCGCGGGCCACTTGGTAGACCTGGTGCACCTTGAGCAGGGCGATGGGTTTTATCGCCGGACCGGACAGCCCCCCCTGATTGTTACCGATGTAGGGTGTGCGGCTCTCGATGTCGATGGCCATGCCCATCAGGGTATTGATGACGGCGAACCCATCGGTGCCGGCCTCGATGCAACGGCGGGCATTGCCGGCGATGTCGGTCTGGTTGGGCGAGAGCTTGGTGATCAGCGGCTTGCTGGTGGCCGTGCGGCACACCGCCACCACGCGGGCGGACATTTCCGGGTCGTTGCCGAAGGCGACGCCGCCCTCTTTCACGTTGGGGCAGGAGATGTTGATCTCGATGGCATCGATGGGCGAGTCGTCGAATTTGCGGGTGACTTCGTAATATTCCTCCACCGTGGAGCCCGAGACGTTGGCGATGAAGCGCGTTTCGGCGAAATCCAGGGTCGGCAGGATGTCGCGGACCACCTTGTCGACCCCGGGATTCTGCAGCCCGATGGCATTGAGCATGCCGTCCGGGGTCTCATAGACCCGGTGCGGCGGGTTGCCGCGGCGCGGCTCGCCGGTCGTGCCTTTGAGGCACACCGCGCCCGCCTCGCGGTTGGAGAAGCCGTGCACTCGCGTGTACTCTTCGCCGAAGCCCACACAGCCCGACAGCAGCACCAGCGGCGTGGCAAACCGCATGCCGCAGAAATCGATCGACAGCCGCGGATCGGGTGCGCCGCTCATCCTGCTGCCTTGGAGCCGTCAGCCTGGTGTTTCACGTCGTCCTCTACCAACCGGAGATCCCGCCCAACACGGGCAATATCATACGCCTGTGCGCCAACACCGGCAGCCGACTGCACTTGGTGCGGCCACTTGGTTTTGCGCTGGACGACGCCCGGCTGCGCCGCGCCGGGCTCGACTACCATGAATACGCCGCAATCGCGGTGCACGATGACCTCGGCGCCTGTCTGGCAGCCGCCGGTGCGCAGCGCGTGTTTGCCTTGAGCACACGCGGCAGCACGTCGTATTTTGACGCGCAGTTCCGGTCCGGCGACCTGTTCTTGTTTGGCCCCGAGACGCGTGGTCTGCCGGATGCGGTGCTGGCGCAGTTACCGACCGAAGCCTGCCTGCGCCTGCCGATGCGTACCGGTCAACGCAGCCTCAATCTCTCCAACGCCGTGGCCGTAGCGATCTACGAGGCTTGGCGCCAGAACGGTTTCGCAGCAGATCAGGCGGTCTCGGATTTCTGACGGCGGCCGAGCAGGTTGTGTACCGCTTCGCGCGGGTCCAGTTGCTCGTACAACACCCGGTAGGTCTGTTCGGTGATGGGCATCTCCACCGCCAGGCGGCGTGACAGGCCATAGACCTCGCGGGTGGTGCCGAGACCCTCGACGGCCTGGCCGATCTCGGCGCGCGCCGCGGCTATGGTCAGGCCGCGCGCCAGGGCCAGCCCCATGCGCCGATTGCGCGACTGGTTGTCGGTGCAGGTCAGCGCCAGGTCACCCAGTCCGGCCAAGCCCATGAAGGTCTCCGGCTGGGCGCCGAGGGCCAGGCCAAGGCGGGTGATTTCGGCCAGTCCGCGGGTGATCAGCGCGGCCCGGGCGTTGGCTCCGAACCCCAGGCCGTCGGCGATCCCGGCGGCGATTGCCATCACGTTCTTGGTGGCGCCGCCGACTTGCACGCCGATGATGTCGTCGCTGGTGTAGGCACGGAAGGTGTCGCCGTGCAAATAGGTGGCGAGCCGTTTGGCATGTTCCGCATGGGTGGAAGCGACTGTGATGGCGGTCGGCAGGCCGCGCGCGACTTCGGCGGCGAACGTCGGCCCGGAGATCACAGCCAGGTCCGCAGCGGGCAGTTGGGTGCGCGCCACCTCGTGCAAGAGGCGGCCGGTGTCGGGCTCGAACCCTTTCGTGGCCCAGCTGAGCGAGCGCGTTGCTGGCCGCAGCCCGGCGATGCGTTGGAGGACTTCGGCAAAGGCGTGGCTGGGTACTACCACCAGCACCTCGTGCGCCTCGCGCAACGCCGCGTCCAGGTCGCCGTGCGGCACCAGGCGTTCGGGAAAGGCGATGTCGGGCAGAAAGGCCCGGTTCTGGCGTTCGCTCGCGAGCTGTGCCATGTGTGCCGGCTCGTTACCCCACAGGCGCACCACGGCGCCATGGCGCGCGAGCAGTACCGCCAGCGCCGTGCCCCAGGACCCGGCCCCCACCACCGCAATGACCGGTGACGCGTTCAAGGCGTCAGTGTGGCGGTTGCCCGGTGTCGGCTTGCTGGCGCTGCTTTACCTGCTGTGCGTAGGCGGCCTCGAAATTCACCGG
>JBFZDU010000269.1:0-10158 GCA_041307205.1 Gammaproteobacteria bacterium
GCTGCGCGCCAGCTGCTCCACCCGGCCATGGGTGCCGAGGGTGCCGAGCTCGAGCTGCAGCCGCCCCCACTCGATGTCCGCCTGGTCGCGCTGCTCACGCAGCTGTTGCAATGCCACAAACTGCCGCCGCGATTCGTACTTGGTCTGCACCACGGCAAGGGCCGACAGCAACACGCTCAGCGCCAGGCAGGTCAGGAAAAACAGCTGGGCCCGGGTCACGCCAGCACCTCCGCGACGCGCAATACTGCGCTGCGCGCCCGCGGGTTTGCGCTCACCTCGGCGGCCTCGGCCTGCTGCGCCTTGCCGATCAGCCGCAACCTGGGATGGCGGTCGCGCTCGGTCACTGGCAGCCCCTTGGGCAGTCGCTCGCCGTGCGCTGCGTCGCGCAAGAACCGCTTGACGATACGATCCTCCAGCGAGTGAAAGCTGATCACCACCAGCCGGGCGCCGACCGCCAACACCGTCAGCGCCTGGCGCAGGGCGTCCTGCAGCTCCTCCAGCTCCCGATTGACGAAGATCCGGATCGCCTGGAAGCTGCGGGTCGCCGGGTGTTTGTGTTTTTCGCGCAGCGGACTGGCCCGCTCGACCAGTGCCGCGAGTTCGCCCGTCGTGCGCAAGGGACGCTCGATCCGGGTCTGTACGATGGCGCGGGCGATACGGCGCGCGAAGCGCTCTTCGCCGTAGTCCCGCAACACCGCGGCGATCTCGTCTTCGGCCGCTGTCGCCAGCCAGTCGGCGGCGCTACGACCCCGCGAGGGGTCCATGCGCATGTCCAGAGGACCGTCCTGTTGGAAACTGAAGCCGCGCCGCGGGTCGTCCAATTGCGGTGAGGACACACCCAAGTCCAGCAGCAGGCCGTCAATGCGCTTGACCAAACCTTCGCGTTCAGCGACGACTTGCAAGGCACTGAAACTGACGTGCTCGATCTGGAACCGCGGGTCGGCGCCGAACCGCGCCCGGGCATCCGTCACCGCATCAGGGTCCTGGTCGAACGCGATCAGGCGCCCATTGGCCCCCAACCGGGCGAGGATCGCGCCGGCATGCCCGCCACGCCCGAAGGTGCCATCGACATAGCAGCCGTCGGGACGCAGGTTGAGCGCCGCCACGGCGGCCTCCAACAAGACCGGCAGGTGCGTGTGTTCGGCCGAATTCACAATTGCAGCTCCGCCAGTCCCGCAGAGAGTTCGGAGCGAAAGTCATTGGCCGAGGCGACCAAGGCATCGAATTCACCGGCCCAGGCGGCGTCGTCCCAGATCTCGAACTTGTTGCCCTGACCCAAGATCGCCACCTTTTTCTCCAAGCCGGCATATTTGCGCAGGTTCTCCGGCAGCAGGATGCGCCCCTGACCGTCCATCTCCAGGTCGGCGGCGCTGCCGAGCAGAATGCGCTGCAAGTTTCTGTTGTGCGGCACGAACGACGGCAGGGCGACGACCTTGCGCGCAATCACATCCCACTCGTTTTGCGGGTACAACAACAGGCAGCCACCCTGTGGGTTGGCCGTGACCACTACCCGCGACGCCGAGGTCTCCGCCAGCACTCCCCGATATTTGGACGGGATTGCCAGGCGCCCTTTGGCGTCGAGATTGAGCAGGCTCGTTCCCTGAAACAACGCGGTGCCCCCGTTGGAGGGACTGCGCCCCCCTTCTCCCCACAAATCCCCACTTGAAGCGGAATCTTAGGTACTGGGCGAGCACTGGTCAAGGGCGGTTTACAGAAAAAAGCTTTTGCCTCAGATACTTAAGATAAATTTTTGTGTGTCGCACAAAGAGTTATAAAAACAGGGGACTGCAATGACGACTTAAAGTGACTTCTGAGGACTGCAGGCGAAGCGCATTCGTAACCCGACGCGGAGGGATGGGAGCCGGCCTGTAAGCCGGGTTCTGTCGAGGATGGCCATTCATCTGGGACGCCCGTCACCGGACGCCTCGAGCGACCTACCCGGGGACACCTGCGAGCCGCAGGCTGCGGCGGACCGCGCGCCCCCCTATTTGGTCTTGCTTCGAGTGGGGTTTGCCCTGCCACCCCTGTTGCCAGGGGCGCGGTGCGCTCTTACCGCACCATTTCACCCTTACCGGTCCCGGAGGACTTGGGCGGTATATTTTCTGTGGCACTTTCCGTCGGCTCGCGCCGCCCAGGCGTTACCTGGCACCCTGCCCTGTGAAGCCCGGACTTTCCTCCATCGCCCGCAGGCGACAGCGGCCATCCGGCCGACTCCCGCCACCAAGTTACGGCCCCCCTTGATCCAAGGCAAGCGCGGACGGCCCATTACCCTTGAGACGGGCCGCAGCGACACCATCTTTTGGGCAGGAAACGACAAACGATCTGAAAAGGAGGTATGTCATGTCGCTGATGCTTCGTGATCCCTGGCAATTGCTCGATCAATGGCGCCGGGAAATGGATCAACTGTTGCCGGCGGGCCGCGACGACGCAACCCGCGTCGTCGGCAGCGCCTGGGCGCCGGCCGTCGACATCCAGGAAGAAGACGACCGCTACGTGCTGCACGCCGATATCCCCGGCGTGAAACCCGAAGACATGGAAATCTCCATGGACCAGGGGGTGCTGACCATTCGCGGCGAGCGGCGGCACGCGGTCGAAGAATCCAAACAGGGCTATCGCCGGCAGGAACGCCAGCACGGCGTGTTCATGCGGCGCTTCTCGCTGCCCGAAACCGTGGACGCGGAAGCCATCACGGCCAGCAGCAAGGACGGGGTCCTCGAATTGGTTCTGCCCAAGACGGCAGCACCGCAGCCGCGCAAGATCAAGGTCGGCGGTTGAGGAGGCAAGATGGCCAAATTTGCCGATCTACGCGAAGGCCTGGACCATGCGTGGGACAGTATCCAGGGGGGGTGGCGCGCCTTGGTCGACAAGGCCGCCCAGGCGGTGACCCAGTTCCGCCCCGGCGCGTCCGCGGCGGAAGGCGACGAGGACACACAGGTGTTGCTACGCAGCAGCCCCGGGTGGGGCTTGCTGGCCGCCGAGGTGCGGGAAAGCGCTGCGGAGGTCTGCGTGCGACTGGAAATCCCCGGCATGGAGCCGGAGCAGCTCGATGTCGCAGTGCAGGACGACTTGTTGCGGGTGAGTGGTGAGAAACGAACCGCCCGGGAGGAGGCGCGCGGCGCCTACCACATCACCGAACGCGCCTATGGGCGCTTCCAGCGCACCTTGCGCCTGCCAGCGCGCGTCGATACCGAGGGCGCCCGCGCCGACTACCGGCACGGCGTGCTGACTTTGCACCTGCCCAAGCATGCCAATGCGATGCCGCGTCAGATCAAGATCGAACGCGGCTGATCCGGCCAGTTGACACCGCCCCGGGGCGCGCGCACCGCGTCCCGGGGTGGATTTTCAGGCGGGCGTTTCCGCTCGCAGCACCAGGGCCCGCTGATACGCCTGGTTGCGCTTGATACCGGTGAGGCGCGCGGCCAGACTGCTCGCCTGCTTGAGCGGCAACTCCCCCAGCAGCACCCGCAGCACCCGGTCGACCTCGGGCGCGGCGGCCGTAGCCGCCGCGGCACCGCCGATCAGCAGCACGAACTCGCCCAGGCGCTGCTCGGCGTCTGCGGCCAGGGCTGCCGCCAGTTCGCCCAGCGACCCGGCCAGCACCGTCTCGTGCAGCTTGGTCAGCTCCCGCGCCAGGACTGCCTCGCGCTCCGCCCCGAACAGCGCGACCAAGTCTGCCAGCGTCTCCTGGACGCGGTGCGAGGCCTCGAAGAACACCAGGGTGGCGGTCACACCGGCCAAGCCTTGCAAACGCTCACGCCGCGCCGCGGCCTTGCGCGGCAGAAAGCCCTCGAAGCAGAAGCGATCGAGCGGCAAGCCGGCAACGCTCAGCGCCGCCAGCAGGGCGCTCGCTCCGGGTACAGGCACCACCCGCAAACCCTGTTCACGGCAAGCGCGCACCAGCGGGAAGCCCGGATCGCTCAGCAGTGGGGTGCCGGCATCCGACACCAGCGCCACGTCATCCCCGGCCGCCAGGCGTTCCAGCAAGCGCGGCACCAACTCGCGCTCGTTGTGCTCGTGTACTGCCCACAGCGGTGTCGTAATGCCATAGTGCGCCAGTAACCGGCCGGTGTGCCGGGTGTCCTCGGCGGCGATCAGTGCGACGGCGCCGAGCACCTGCAGGGCGCGGCGCGTGATGTCGTCGAGATGGCCAATCGGGGTTGCCACCACGTACAGGGTCCCGGACTGGTCTGCTACCATCGCATGCAACTCCGACTGACGAGCACCCATCCTGTCGCCACCATGAAGTCCGTGCAAGCCTGGCCGTTGCTGGCCGTACTGATGCTGTTGTTGTCCCTGGGCGGCTGCGCCCCGCCCGGCGCGCTCAAGCCGACCGCCCCGAGCCAGCTCGATCCTGACAGCGGCCGGGCGGCAGCCCTGGCGGCCCAGGGCGACTACCTCGGCGCGGCCGGCCTGTATGCCGGCATCGGAGCACGCGCGCCGGCCGAGGTCCAGGGGGGCTACCTGCTGCTGGCTGCCGAGTACTACCTCGCCGGCGGCGATCGCGACAGCGCACGGGCCGCCCTCGCGGCGACCACAGCCATGACCCTGGATCCGGTTGCCAGCCTGCGCCGCCGGCTGCTCGAAGCCGAACTGCTGCTCGACGAAGCGCGCGCCAGCGACGCGCTCGCCCTGTTGCTGGACCCCCCGCCGCCGGACGCTTCGGTAGAGCTGCGGATTCGCTACCACCAGGACACGGCGCGCGCCTACCGGCTGCTGGGCAACCTGCTCGAGAGCGCCCGCGAACTAGCGGTGCTGGACCGCCTGCTCGCCGACCCGCAGACGCGCCTCGAGAACCAGCTGGAGATAGTGCGCAGCCTGGCCCTGGTTAGCGCCCAGGCACTGCAGAACCTGCAGCCAGCGGCGCCGTTCGACGTTGCCGGCTGGATGGGTCTCGCGCTGGTGCTCAAGCAGGCCGGCGCGAATCGCGAGCTCCTGACCCCGCTGCTCGACGACTGGCGTCAACGCTACCCCGCTCACCCTGCCTTGCCGGGCCTGTTGGACGACTACTTCCAGCGCCAGCAGGACCTGGTGCAGCGTGCCGCACACGTCGCAGTGCTGTTGCCCGAACGCGGCCCGTACGCGACCGTCGCGGCGGCCGTGCGCGACGGCCTGATGGCGGCCTGGTATGCGGACCCCGACAGCACCCGACCCGCGCTGCGCTTCTACGATGCCAGCGACAACGCCGCTTTATGGCCGACCTATAAGCAGGCGGTTGCCGAAGGCGCCGAGATCGTGGTCGGTCCGCTGGACAAGGACGCAGTGCTGCAGTTGGTGCGGGCCGGCGAACTGCCGGTGCCGGTGCTGGCGCTCAACCTGGTAGTGGCCGACGTCACACCCCCGGCCAATTTGTTCCAGTTCGCACTCGCCCCCGAGGACGAAGCCCGCCAGGTCGCCGAAAAGGCGTGGCTCGAAGGGCTGCGCCGCCCGCTGATCCTCGGTCCCGGCGGGGATCTGGGCGAGCGCATCGCCAACGCCTTTGCCGAGCGCTGGGTCAGCCTCGGCGGCAGCGTCGCGGGCCGCCGGACTTACGAGGCCCAGGCCGCCGACCACAGCGACACCATTCGGCAGGCACTGCTGCTCGACGTCAGCGTGGCCCGGCATCGCGAACTGCAACGCCTGCTCGGAAAGCGTCTGGCGTTCGAACCGCGGCGGCGCCAAGACCTGGACATGGTGTTCCTCGCCGCCAAGCCGCAGCAACTGCGCCTGTTGCGGCCACAGTTGCAGTTCCACCATGCCGACGACCTCCCGATCTACACCACCTCGCACGCCTGGGACGGAGCGGTCGCCAGCCACGAGGCCCAGGACGTGGCCGGGGTGCTGCTGCCCGACATGCCCTGGCTGTTGACCGAGTCCGAACACAGCCCGTTGTCGCGCACACGCCTGCAACAGGTGCTGCCGGCCGCCGGTGGCGCATACGGCCGCCTCTATGCCATGGGGCTGGATGCCTATCGCCTGCTGCCGCACCTGGGCCGGCTGCAAAGCAGCCCGCTGGAATCGCTCGACGGCCACACCGGCAATCTGTATGTCACGGCGGACAACCATGTGCACCGCCAGTTGGTCTGGGTGCGGCTGAACGTCGAACCCGAAATCCTCGGCTATTCGCCGCGACTGGACCTGGAGCAAGCGCCAGCCACCCCTGAGGCCGCGCTGCCGGGGAGCTGAGCGCGCCCGCTGTCACCCGTCATGGCAACAAAGCAACAGCTGGGCACGGCCGCCGAACAACGCGCCGCCGAACACCTGGCCGCGACCGGGCTGCGGCTGGTCGAACGCAACTACCGCTGCCGCGGCGGGGAGATCGACCTGGTGATGCGCGACGGCGCGCAGCTGGTATTCGTCGAGGTGCGTTACCGCAGCGGAGGCAGCTTCGGCAGCGCCGCCGAATCGGTCGACGCGCGGAAGCAGGGCCGCCTAATCGTCGCCGCCGAGCACTACCTGCAGCGCCACCGGATCCGCCCGCCCTGCCGTTTCGACGTCGTGGGCATAACT
Organism: Gammaproteobacteria bacterium; assembly: GCA_041307205.1. Lineage (GTDB taxonomy): Bacteria > Pseudomonadota > Gammaproteobacteria > Chromatiales > Chromatiaceae > JARRQB01. The sequence continues at coordinate 6,487 of JBFZDU010000269.1, forward strand.
GGCGACGGCCGCATCGAATGGTTGCGCGACGCCTTCGGGACATGAACGGCGCGGCACCGCAGTCGACGGCATCCGGTGCGGCATGCGAAGATGCGGCGCTGTTTCAATCGACCTGGAAACAGCCGCCGTGGATCTGACCGAACGCGTCAAGCACATTTTCGACGATAGCATCCGGACCAAGACCCAGGCCCGTGCCGATCTGGCGGCGCCCATAGCCCAGGCCGCCGCGCTGATCGTGGGCGGCCTGCTGGACGGCGGCAAGATCCTCAGCTGCGGCAACGGCGGCTCCGCCGCCGACGCCCAGCACTTCTCCGCCAAGATGTTGTGCCGATTCGAACGCGAACGCCCCGGGCTGCCGGCCTACGCCCTGACTACCGACGTGGCGGTACTCACGGCCATCGCCAACGAATACGATTACCGGGAGTGCTTCGCCAAGCAGGTCAGCGCCATCGGGCACCCGGGCGACCTGCTGCTGGCGATCAGCACCAGCGGCAACTCACCGAACATCGTGCGCGCCGTCGAGGTCGCCCACGGCCGCCAGATGAAGGTGATCGCCCTGACCGGTCGCGACGGCGGCGCGCTCGGCCGGTCGCTCACTGACCAGGATGTCGAAATCCGCGTGCCGGCCACCGCGACGGCGCGCATTCAGGAAGTCCACCTGCTCACCATCCACTGCCTGTGCGACCTGGTGGACGCGCAACTGTTGGGGAGCTGAACCGAGGGAGTCCGTAGATGCTGCTGCTTTCGCGCCTGCTGCTTGTTTCGCTTGCCGCCACACTGCTGCACGGCTGCGCCGCCGTGATCGTGGGGGGCGCCGCCACCGGGGCCGTCGTTGTCCATGACCGCCGCACCACCGGCACCATGGTCGAGGACCAGGAGATCTATGTCACGGCGCTGCAGATCCAGCGCGACAACCCCGACATCCTGGAACAGTCCAAGATCAGCGTCACCCCGTACAACCTGCACGTGCTCTTGACCGGGCAGGCGGCGTCGGACGAGATCAGCCAGCGCTACGCGGAACTGGTCGCCCGGATCCCGCGCGTGCGCAAGGTATACAACGAGGTGGTGACCGGCGCCCAATCCACCTGGTCGGACGCCGCTGCCGACACTTACCTGACCAGCAAGGTGAAGACCGCCCTCCTGGATGTCGGCATCGAGGGCTTCGATCCATTGCGGGTCAAGGTGACCAGTTCGCTCGGCAGCGTCTACCTGATGGGGCTGCTGACTCGGCAGGAGGCCGACGCCGTGACCGAAAAGGTGCGTTATGTCAGCGGCGCCAAACGGGTGGTAAAGCTGTTTGAGTACATTGATCCCACCTGATGCGCCGCCGGCGCCGCTGCCGCCAGGGCTGCTGCGCGAACTGCGCGAGCTGTTCGCCGCCGCCCTCTACACTGACCCCGCCGACTGCTGGCCCTACGGCTACGACAACAGCCGGCGCCAGGCCCTACCGCAGGCGGTGGTGTTCGCCGTCGCGCATGAGCAAGTGCGCGACTTGTTGTGCCTGGCGAACCGCTATCGCATACCTGTCGTCGCACGCGGCCGCGGTACCGGCACCACCGGGGCGACGGTGCCGGTCGGGGGCGGCATCGTGCTGTCGCTGGAGCGCATGGACCGGATCCTGGAGATCGACCCGGCCAACCGCCTGGCGCGGGTCGAACCGGGCGTGACCAACCAGGCCCTGCAGGACGCGGCCGCGGCGCACGGCTTTTTCTGGCCACCCGACCCGACCAGTGCTGCGGTGAGCACTATCGGCGGCAATCTCGCCTACAACTCTGCCGGACCGCGCGCCGTCAAATACGGCACACCACGCGAGAACACTCTGGGCCTGCGCGCGGTAACCGGTGCTGGCGAGGAAATCCGCACCGGCGTGCACACCACCAAGGGCGTGGTTGGCTACGACCTGACGCGGCTGCTGATAGGCTCCGAAGGCACCCTGGCGGTCATCACCGAGGCTACGCTCAGGCTCACTCCCCTGGCCGCCGCCAAACGCACCCTGCAAGCGGTGTACCGCGATATGCACGCGGCTGCCGCGGCGGTCTCCGCCATCATGGCCCAGCCGGCCACGCCCTGTGCGCTCGAGTTCATGGATGGGACGGCAATCGCCATGGTGAGCGACTACGCCGACCTCGGCTTGCCGGCAGGAGTCGGCGCCCTGCTGATGATCGAGGTCGACGGCACCGCCGCTGCGGTAGTCGAGGCGGCGCAGCAGGTGGCCGCGGCGGCCGACGTGGCCGGCTGCTTGGGCGTCGAGACCGCGGCAACGGCCGAAGACGTGCAGCGGCTGTGGCGCGCGCGCAAAGCGCTGTCGCCGGCACTGCGCAACATCGCGCCCAAGAAGATCAACGAAGACGTGGTGGTACCCGTGTCGCGCATCCCCGACCTGATCGCCGGCCTGGAGCGATTGGCGCAGGCGCACGGCATCGCCATCGTCAACTTCGGCCATGCCGGTAATGGCAACATCCACGTCAACCTGCTCATTGACCCCGACGACCCACGGCAGCTCGCGGCCGCCGACCCCTGCCTGGACGCGGTGTTCGGCTTGGTGTTGCGGCTCGGCGGCACCCTGTCAGGCGAACATGGCGTGGGCCTGGTCAAGCGCGACTACGTGGCGCGGGAGATAGATCCGGCGACCCTGAGGCTGATGCACGCGATACGCCGCCAGTTCGACCCAAACGGCATTCTGAACCCGGGCAAGGCACTGCCGGAAGACCAAGCTGCCAAGTTCAGCAGCACGCCCCCCCGGGGGTGATCCTGGCAACCGGATGGTGGCCCGCACCCCGTTGACACACCCAAACCACCCAACTGGAGATCACGCAGATGCGCACCCAACGCCAACCCATTTTTGCCGCCCTGTATGGCGCTCTCCTGGCGGCGGTCCTGACCAACCCCGCGGCCGCAGCCGCCACGGGGAACCCCTTTGCCCTGGCGCAGGCGACCCAGCCCCAAGCTGCCGAGGTCGAGATACCGGTACGCAGCAAGGACGTGTTGCAGGAATCGACCCGGGCGAAAAAGTGCGGCTACAAGATGCCCGCCGAGCGCGCCGATGTCCCGAACACGGAACAGATCCGCAGCGGTTTCTGCGGCGCCGGGAAATGCGGCGGCGGCGATGCGGCCAAGCAGGTCGCACCGCGCTGAACGCAGGAACTCGACACTTTTTCGTGCGCTTCATGGATCTGCCAATGCCAGGGGCGTCGCTCCTGGCACTGCAAAGCGCTGAGGCTCGGCAGGCCGAGGGCCCGCCAGCTCGACGGACGGGGCCTTGGCGAGACCCTGGCACGAGACGGCGGCCCGGCGTTGCCCAAGGCGCGGCTCAACAGCGGGCCGCCCAACTCGGGACAGCTGATCGAGGGGAGCAAAACGGGGTCCGCAAAGCTCCCGCACCGACCTTGGTCAAGGTGCAGGAGAAAGCGGCTAACTAATTGAATTTGTTGGTGGCTACGCCCTGGATCGAACAGGGGACCCCAGCATTATGAGTGCTGTGCTCTAACCAGCTGAGCTACGTAGCCATGGGAGGGCGGGAAAGATAGCCGGGCCGGGCGTCGCTGTCAACGCGGCGCCCGGCCCCGGCGCTCAGACCGTGAAGCGGAAGTGCACCCCCTCCCCGTCCTTGACGACGTAAACCTTGCCCACCACGCGCACCTTGCCCCCCACCAGCGCCCCCTGTTCGCCCAT
>JBFZDU010000270.1:0-4304 GCA_041307205.1 Gammaproteobacteria bacterium
TGATGCCCGGGTCTGCCAGCAGCGCCGCCTGCCGGGCAGCGTCATAAGCGGCGACGCGCTGCGGGTCAAAGCCATCGTAGACCCGCCGGTAATGCGCGCGGCGGCGCAGCACCGTGAGCCAGCTGAGGCCGGCCTGCACGCCTTCGAGGAGCAACAGCTCGAACAGCCGCTGGTCGTCGTGCAGCGGTACGCCCCACTCCTGGTCGTGGTACTGGATGTACAGGGGGTCCCCCAGGCACCAGGGGCAACGCGCGACGGCGTCCGGGTGGCTTATATCTGTTGCCGCGGGCATCTCTGGTTTGAACCTCAAGGCGTGGGCAATGCCGCGCGGCCGAGGGCGAGGCAACTGGGGCGGTGATGCCAGAGCATGGACCGATTCGCGGCAAAGGAGCTGGCCGCGACTGTAACCGGGTGGGCTGGCTGCGGTCACCTCGGCCCTGCGGCGGTGCGCCATAAAAAAGGCCCGGACGACGGTCCGGGCCTTGGTAGGTTGAGCCCGGGGCGGTACGGCCCCCGGGCGGGTGGGTCACGCGCTTAGCGGTTGGCGTGGCAGGCGTTGCAGCCGGCGTTGCGGTGGTTGCTGCGCGAGTGGATGTTGGTCATGTTGCCGGTCTCGGTGCCATGGCAGCTGACGTTGCACGTCCAGTTGCCATTGGTTCCGGCCGTGATGCCGGCGCGGGTGACCGCGTAGCCCATGTCCCGTTCGAGGTTCATGCGCAGCGGTTTGCCGGTGGTGAACGGCGAGATCGGCACGTCGTGGCAGGTGCCGCAGGTGTTGTTGGCACCCAGGGCGCTGGCCCGCGGCTCGACGCCGTGGTTGATGCTCTGGAAGGTATGGACCGGGACCACGCTGTAGGCGTCGGTCGCGTTCATGCCGGCGGTCTGGGCCAGGCCCTCGCGGACCGCCAGGTCGAAGTCACCGGTGCGGAAGAACTCGAAGGTCGAGTGCCCGATCAGGGTGTTGGTGCGGGTGTTGCGCGCCAGCTTGCCCCAGTGCTCCTTCATCGGGTAGATCTTGGCGTCGGCATTGCGTGCGCCGAGCGCCCGGCTGATGACCCCGGTGGTGGGGTTCAGGATGGCGGAGGGGACGCCCAGCACGAAGGCCGGGTCGTTGGCGTCGAAGTTGGCCGCCGAGGTGCCGGCGCTGGGCCGGAACAGGGTCGCGATGTTGGTCGGCAGCGGCAGGGTGGGTACGCCGCTGAGGTTCTCGCCCAGCACATAGACTTCACTGCGGCCGTCGAACCAGGCGTAGGTCGGCACCAGGTTGCTGCCCTTGTCTTCGCGCGGCAGCCAGCCGCCGCGGCCGTTGCAGGCGGTCTGGGTGACGTGCGGGTCCTGCCAGTCGCGGCCGATCTCGGTCGCTATGCCCTTGCCGTAGGTCGGGATGTGGCAGGTCTGGCAGGCCACCTTGGCGACGTGGCGTGCGAAGGTCGCGCCGTTGGTGACGGCGCTGTGCACGGTCGAGGCGGTGTGGCAGGCGGTGCAGGCGAACTGATCGCCGGCCGGCGTGGTGGTGGCCGGTGGGATGTCGTTCACCCGCAGATCGACCCCGCGGCCGCGTACCCGGTGGTTGCCGGCGTAGTGGCAGTCGGAGCAGGTCATGTTGGAACCCTGCGGGCTCATGTGCCGGTCCATGGTGGTGGTTGGGTTGGCCAGCAGGGAGCTGATGTCGCCGCGCTTGGCGCCGTCGGCACCGGCTGCGCCGGCGTGGCAGTTCAGGCACGACTGGCGGGTGGTCGGGTGGACCGTCTGGGCCGCCTGCAGGGCGGTTATGGTCATGCTGAAGTTCGCCGGCAGGTCCGCGAGCAGCGGATTGGTCGGGTCGGCCGGGATGAAGTCGAAGTCCTGGGTGACCGGATCGACGATCGGGATGCCCTGGATGCCGGTACGGGTCACGCTGCTGCCCGGGGCTTCGATCAGCACGCCGTTGCTCAGGCTGACGTTCTCCAGCACCAGCGGCTCGAAGCCGTCCGCCGGGTTCGGGAAGCGCTTGTAGGCCTGCTGGTGGCACATCAGGCAGTCGATGTTGGCCAGCTCGGTGCGCTGCTGGGTGAGGGTCATGGCGGCGAAGTCGGCCGTGGAGGCCGGGAAGCGGCCATTGCCGACGTGGCAGCCGGCGCAGGTGAAGCGCGGCGAGTTCTCGTGGGTGCCGCAGTAGGTGTTGATGCCGGTGGCGGCGAAGTCGAAGCCGCGCTCGCCGGCCAGGCCGTTGATGTTGTCAACGAAGTCGGTCGGGCCGTTCTGCTGGTAGTGCACCGAGCTGTGCACGGCGCGGGCCTGGGTCTCGTGGCAGGCGACGCAGACCTCGGGGCCGGTGTAGTTGGTGATGCAGCCCTGGTGGTTGCCGGTGGTCGCCGGGTCGCAGTTCTGCACCACGGCTTGATCGTCGTTGACGATGGTGCCGGTGGCCGAGGCGGTGGCATTGGTGGTGTTGGTCGCGCCGGTGATGTTGACCGTGAAGGTCTCGTTGGGCTCGACCGTAGTGTCGCCGCGCAGGGTCACCGGGATGGTGGCGGTGGTGGCGCCGGCGGCGATGGTGCGCGAGCCGCTGGTGGCGACGTAGTCGGCCGTGCCGGTGGTGCCGGCGGTGGCGGTGCCGTTGGCGGTGGCGAAGTTGAAGCTGACGCCGCCGGCGGGGGCCGCGGCGGACAGCGACACCGTGAAGGTCATGGTGCTGGTGCCGGTGTTGCCCTCGCTCTGCGCCAGGTTGGCAATGGACAGGGTCGGGTTCTGCACCACGGGCGGCTGATCGTTGTCGTTGATGGTGCCCACGCCCTGATTGTCGGCGATGGTGGCATTCACGGCATTGGTCAGGTTGACGTTGAAGGTCTCGGTGTTCTCGACTGCGGTGTCGTTGATGGTGGTCACCGCGAAGGTCTGGCTGGTGCTGCCGGCCGGGAAGGTCACGGTCACGTTGCTGCGGGCGGTGAAGTCACCCGGTGCCACGGCGGTGCCGTTGGCGGTGCTGGCGACCACGGTCACCTGCTGGGTGGAAGCGGCCGACAGGGTCACGGCGAAGTTGGCGGTGGCACCCTCGGTCACGGTCACGTTGTTGATGCTGATGGCCGGCACGACCGGCGGTGGCGGGGCGACGTCGTTGTCGTTGATGGTGCCCACGCCCTGGTTGTCGGCGATGGTGGCATTCACGGCGCCGCTCAGGTTGACCGTGAAGGTCTCGGTGTTCTCGACCGCGGTGTCGTTGATGGTGGTCACCGCGAAGGGGTGGCGGGTGCGGCGGGCCGGGGAGGTCCCGGTCAGGGTGCTGCGGGCGGTGAAGTCACCCGGTGCCACGGCGGTGCCGTTGGCGGTGCTGGCGACCACGGTGACGGGCTGGGTGGAGGCGGCCGACAGGGTCACGGCGAAGTTGGCAGTGGCGCCTTCGGTCACGGTCACGTTGTTGATGCTGATCGCCGGCTGTTGCTGCGCGACGCCGTTGTCGCAGTTGGCCGGGGCATTGCTGACCCGGCGCGTCACGGTGCGGCCGTCGGACTGGGTGGCGCGCACGGTGCAAGGGACGGGGCTGACTCCGGTGACCCGGATTTCCCAGTCGTCGCTTTCGACCCGGTCCCTGCCGATGACCTGGGAGGCATTGCTGGCGTTGGTGACGGTCACGGTGCGGTCGTTGCGGCCGTTGCCCTCGACCCGCAGTTGGTTGCGATCGGCGCGCCACTCGGCCCGGTCGATGTCGAGATCATCGGCCCAGGCAGGCCCCGATCCCAAGGTAAAGAGCAATGCGGCTCCCCACAGGGTGCGCCAGCGATGCCTCGCCGTACAGGTTCTCTCCGTCATGTTTAACCCCTTTGGTAGGTTGGGCTTGGTTGGGAACGACAAGGACAGGCCATCCCTAGGCCTCGGTGCTGCTTCCAGGTAGGCACGCGCAGCCTAGCCGCTATAGCCACACAAAAACTGAGAGCTTGAGCACACTCGGGTGGCTTTTTTTCCCATGAATTGATATTTGTCAATTTTCCAGAAGAGGATACTCAACCAACGGGTATCTGCAGGGTCCTGCAGGCCTTTGCCGACCCCCCTTCGCCGGGGCCGTTTCGGCCGGTGGTCGGGACCGGCGTCATGCGCCTTACCCCGACCTGCGCAACTCGGCGGGTCTGCTGCGGACGCCACACCGTGCGCCATAAAAAAGGCCCGGACGACAGTCCGGGCCTTGGTAGGTTGAGCCCGGGGCGGTACAGCCCCCGGGCGGGTGGGTCACGCGCTTAGCGGTTGGCGTGGCAGGCGTTGCAGCCGGCGTTGCGGTGGTTGCTGCGCGAGTGGATGTTGGTCATGTTGCCGGTCTCGGTGCCATGGCA
>JBFZDU010000271.1:0-3528 GCA_041307205.1 Gammaproteobacteria bacterium
CCCAGTCGATGACCGGGCCGTCGCCGCCGAGCCGCGGCGCCGTCAGCGTCCCGGTAACCGCCAGCGCGCGCAGGTATACCTGCGGCGCCAGCCGGCGGTTCAGCCGCACCTCGTCGGCGCAGGCCTGCGCCCGCTTGGCCAGGGTCGAGTAATCCAGGAACCCCAGGTTGAGCGGTTTCTTGATCTTGTAGGCCGAGCTGCCCGCCAGCACCACGGTCGAGATATGGGTATCGATCCGCCGCCGGTCGCCGCCGCCTACGGGCCAGGCAGTCGGGTCCATCAGGGCGCGGACCAGGGTTTCATGCGCTTCGAGTTGGTCTGCCATCGAACGCCAGTGGTCGCCTGCTGTTGACAAAATATTAGGTTTTTCTTATATTTGCGCGTCGTTGTGCCGCAATCCAGCTGTCGCGGCCATCATCGCAAACCTTTACTTCCGAGGATACGCGCATGTCCGTCGAACGCATCGTACTGGCCGTTGCCGGCTTCATGATCCTGCTCACCCTGGCTCTGGGGGTCGCGGGCAGCCCGATCTTCCATCACCAGAACTGGCTCTGGTTCACCGGCTTCGTCGGCCTGAACCTGCTGCAGTCGGCCTTCACCGGCTTCTGCCCGTTGGCGATCATACTCAAGAAGCTGGGCAAACAGCCCGGGCACGCCTTCTGAAGGGCAGGGCCGAGGGCCGAGGGTCAAGGACCGAGGGGTTCGCTGCGGCTGTAGTCTCCCCTCGGCCCTTGACCCTAGTCCCGTCGTCAATCCGCGGGATCCACCACTTCCGCATACAGATCGTGCGCGTCGGACCCGGTAATGCGCACCTCGATGAAATCGCCGGGCTCGAGCTCCCAGGCACCATCGATGAAGACCTGTCCGTCGATCTCCGGGGCGTCCCCCGGCCCGCGGGCAATCACCCGCTCGTCCTCCACGGCATCCACCAGGACGATGGTCTCCTGCCCAACCCGCGCCGCCAGCTTGTCGCGGCTGATACGCGCCTGCAAGTCCATGAAGCGCTCATGCCGCTCGGCCTGGAGCGGCGGCGGCACCGGATCGGGCAAGGCATTGGCGGCGGCGCCCTCGACCGGTGAATAGGTGAAGCAACCGACCCGGTCCAGCTGAGCCGACTCGACGAAGTCGAGCAATTGGCGAAACTCGTCCTCGGTCTCGCCCGGGAACCCCACGATGAAGGTGGAGCGGATCACCAGCTCGGGGCAGATGTCGCGCCAGCGCGCCAGGCGCTCCAGCACCCTGGCGGTCGCGGCCGGACGCTGCATGGCGCGTAGCACCCGCTCGCTGCCGTGCTGCAGCGGCATGTCCAGGTACGGCAACAGCTTGCCCTCGGCCATCAGTGGGATCAGCTCGTCGACATGCGGATAGGGATAGACATAGTGCAGCCGGGTCCAGGCTGGCAGCTCGCCCAGTTCGCGCACCAGCTCGGTCAGGCGGGTGCGCACCGGGCGACCGTTCCAGAAATCGGTGCGATATTTCAGGTCCAGGCCGTAGGCGCTGGTGTCCTGCGAGACCACCAGCAGCTCCCGAACCCCGGACTGCACCAGCCGCTCGGCCTCGGCCAACACCTCGCCGGCCGGCCGGCTCGCCAGGTCGCCACGCAGCGCCGGGATGATGCAGAAGGTGCAGCGGTGATTGCAGCCCTCGGAGATCTTCAGATACGCGTAGTGGCGCGGCGTGAGCTTGATGCCCTGCGGCGGGATCAGGCTGACGTAGGGGTCGTGCGGTGGCGGCAGGTGCCGGTGCACCTCGGCCATTACCTCGGCGTAGGCGTGCGGCCCGGTGACCGCCAGCACCTGCGGGTGGGCGGCGCGGATCTGGTCCGCCTTGGCGCCGAGGCAGCCGGTGACTATCACCCGGCCGTTGGCATCCAGCGCCTCACCGATGGCCTCCAGGGACTCTTCCACCGCTGCGTCGATGAAGCCGCAGGTGTTCACCACCACCAGGTCGGCGCTGGCGTAATCGGGCGACACGCCGTAACCCTCGGCGCGCAGCTGGGTGAGGATGCGCTCGGCATCCACCAGGTTCTTGGGACAGCCTAGGCTGACAAAGCCGATTCGGGGATCGCGACTGGGCATGTCAGTAGATCAGCCGGAACAGTTCGCTGCGATAGCCGCGCACCAGCTCGTGCGCGGCGCCCAGGGTGTCGAACACCGCCAGCAGGCCGCGCCGCGCGCGATCGCCCGACCAGCGCCGGTCCTGACGCAGGATGCCCATGAGTGTCTCCAGGCAGGCGGGGTAGTCGTCGGCGACCAGGCAGACGGCCGCCAGCTGGTAATGCGCGTCCAGGTCGGTCGGGACCGCGGCCAGGCGCTGCTGCAGCAACTCGCGGGCCGGGGCCTGCTGCGCGGTCAGGATGAAATCCAGATGGGCCAGCAGGGTGGCGATCTCCGGCTCCTCGCGCGCGGCTTGCGGCAGGGACTGCAATACGTGCTGCGCCTCCGCGTGGCGGTCCAGCTGCATCAGGAACTTGGCCAGCAACGCCGGCAGCGCCAGGTTGTCCGGCTCGGCCATGGCACCCTCGGCCAACAGCTGTAGCGCCCGGTCGCGCTCGCCGCCCTGCCAGGCCCGGCCGGCGGCCACCCGCACCGTATCGCCCACCGACTGCAGATGGCGTTCGAGAATAGCGCGGTAATCGGCCTGCGGCTGCATGCCGCGCACCTCCTCGACGATCCTGCCGTGGCGGAACAACTTGAACGAGGGAATGCTCCGCACCCCGTAGTCGCGGCTCAGCGCCGGCTCGCGGTCGGTGTTCACGGTCACCAGCAGGAAGCGCCCTGCGTATTCGCGGGCCAGGGCCATCAGGATCTCGCGCTGCCGCAGCGACGGGCCGGCCGCCGGCGACCAGAAATCGACCAGCACCAGGCCGCGGCGCGAGTTCTCCAACACCAGGGCAGGGAAGTTCTCACGCGTGCCTTCGAGGATGTGCGCTTCGGCCATGGCCGGGTTCAACCCGCAAAGTCGCTGCCAAACGGCCGCATGCCGACCCCCCGGCCGGGACTGCCGGGACCTTCACCTGAGTCGAGGAAAATCATAGTTTCCTGATATATTCCAGCTTCTTGCTTCCAGGTTCCCGGCCTTTGGGCCGACCCAACGGGCCGCGACCGCGCGACCAGCCAATGACGCGAACGCTTCTTACATACTGTCATGCCTACCAAAATTTGACCCTGGGCAAAAAGCACGGAATTTGCCGGACGCGAAAGTGTAACGGCTGTGGACAACGCGGGCCATGCCACCCATAGTGCGGCGACCGCGGACGCCGCGACATTTGGAAGGGTTGCGTTTTCAGGCGCATCCTCTGGGCAAACAGCCAGACTAGATGAGGGAAAGACCAAGATGCGAAATATGCTTGCCTGCACCTTCGGCAAGGTGTGTCACGATCTCCCCGGCGCGTGCATCATCCTGCAAATGATCGTCGTTGTGACCCTGGCCAGTGTGCTGGGCTATGTCTTCGTCACCCAGGAGTTGATGGGCTGACCACGCCAATCGTGCCCGACCCGGTCGACCGGGTCGGGCGCCGCGTCCTGC
>JBFZDU010000272.1:0-2954 GCA_041307205.1 Gammaproteobacteria bacterium
CTGCTGCAGGACACTGGCATAGATCCCGAGTACCAGCCGTCGGGGATGTTAGTCATGGCCCCGGACGAGGCAGCGCAGGCCCTGGCCTGGGCGGCGCGCCAGGCCCGGCGGGTCGAGCAGATCGACAGCTGCGCCTGCGCTGCCCTGGAACCCGCACTGGCCGAGCCGCCGGCCTCGGCCCTGTGGCTCCCCGAGGTGGGCCAGATTCGCAACCCGCGCCTCACCCGGGCGCTGCGGGCGGATATCCTGCGGCGGGGCGCAACGCTGCTGGAGCACCGGCCCAGTACCGGGCTGCTGCGGACCGGCGACCGGGTCACCGCGGTACAGACCCCCGCCGGGGCCGTCACGGCCGACGCCGTGGTGGTATGCGCCGGCGCCTGGACCGCCGAGCTGCTGGCGGACCTGGGGCAGGCGACCGAGGTCCACCCGGTGCGCGGCCAGATGCTGCTGTTTCACGGCCGACCGGACGCGGTGCGCCGCATCGTGCTGGAACAGAACCGCTACCTGATTCCACGCCGCGACGGCCGGGTGCTGTTCGGCAGCACCCTGGAACAGGTCGGCTTCGACAAATCGACCACGGCCGCGGCCCGTGAGGAGCTGTACCAGCTGGCCGTGTCGCGCTTCCCGGCGCTCAGGAACTTCCCGATCGAACGCCAGTGGGCCGGACTGCGCCCCGGCTCGCCCGGCGGCGTCCCCTACATCGCCCGTCACCCCAGGTTCGCCAATCTGTACGTCAACGCCGGCCATTTCCGGAACGGCATAGTGCTGGCCCCCGCCTCGGCGCGGTTGCTGGCGGATCTGCTGCTCGGACGGGCGCCGGTGGTCGATCCTCGGCCGTACGCCTTGGAGGCGGCGCGGCCATAGCCACGCATCGGACCGGGCAGGGTTGCTCGCGGCCCGCCCGGCCGGCGCGACAAAAACACCACATCCGCATGGTTTCGGTCATCCAGACTTCACGGCAGTGACATAAACGGGCGCTAGGGTGCCCGCTCCGTTGCACCCAAACAATCTGGAGCGATCGCGTAATGAGCAGCAAAATCGAGAGCAGCAAAGGCAAGCATGACGAGGGTGTCAGCAACCCCTCGGACAACCGGCCGTTTCACGACATCCTGGCCGCGCACCTGTCGCGCCGCACCGTGTTGACGGGTGGCTTGGCCGTGGCCGCCACCACGGTGTTCGGCGCCGCCGGCACCGCCCTGGCCGCGCCGGGACGCGCTGACGACGACCGCGGCCGGCGTCGCGACGACCGTCGGCGCTTCCGGCGGCTGATGGACTTCCGCCCGGTCAAGGTGGCCGACGGCAGTGGCCCGCTGCCCAGCATCTCGGCCGATTACGAATACCAGGTCATGATCCCCTGGGGCGAGCCGCTCGAGCCGGGCGGCCCCGCCTACGTACAGGTCGACTTCGAAAACCCGGGCGACACGGACTTCGCGGACCTCGCCGAGCGCCAGACCCGCCAGATTGGCATCGGGCACGACGGCATGACCTATTTCCCGATCGACCGCAAGCGCGGCGGTCGCGACCGCGATGGCAACGCCGGCAACGATCATGGCGTGCTGTGCATCAACCACGAGTTCGGCGACAACAACCAGGTGATCGGCGTGCCCCAGGGGCAGCTGCCGGTAAGCCTGGACCAGGTGCGTCGTTCGCAGCACGCGCACGGCGTGTCGGTGGTCGAAATCAAGAAGGTCGGCGGTATCTGGCAGCAGGTCAAGAGCGACTTCGCGCGGCGGATCCACGTCAATACCCCGGTGACCTTCAGCGGCCCGGTGGCCGGCCACCCGCTGCTCGACACCCCCAACGGCAACGTGCCGCTGGGCACCGCCAACAACTGCGCCAACGGCGAGACGCCCTGGGGCACCTACCTCACCTGCGAAGAAAACTTCAACGGTTACTTCGGCGCGACCAACGCCGAGCAGCCCTGGGTCCCGACCGAGGCGCAGTTGCGTTACGGCTTCAGCCAGGCCGGCTTCGGCTATGGCTGGCACACCGTCGACCGCCGCTTCGACCTCTCCGACCAGGACTATGTCAACGAGGAAAACCGCTTCGGCTGGGTGGTCGAGATCGACCCCTTCGATGCCACCCAGACCCCGGTCAAGCGCACCGCGCTGGGCCGCTTCAAGCACGAGGGGGCGACCGTCGCCATCGGCCGCGGTGGCCGCGTGGTGGTCTACATGGGCGACGACGAGGTTTTCGACTACATCTACAAGTTCGTCTCCGCCGACAACTGGCAGGCCATGCTCGCCCGCGGTGAGAGCCCGCTGGACCGCGGCACCCTGTATGCCGCGCGCTTCGATGACAACGGCACCGGCGAGTGGCTGCCCCTGACCATGGGCAACCCGGCGATCGCCGCCAAGTTCAGCGACATGGGCGAGGTGCTGACCTTCACGCGTCTGGCCGCCGATGCGGCGGGCGCCACTCCGATGGACCGCCCGGAATGGAGTGCTATCGGTCCCGGCGGCACCGTGTATTTCACGCTGACCAACAACAGCGGGCGCACCGTGCCGGACGCGGCGAACCCCCTGGCGCCCAACCCGGACGGCCACATCATCCGCTTCAAGGACAGCGCGGATCACACCGGCCTGCGCTTCGACTGGGAGATCTTCCTGATCGCCGAGGACACCCACGGCACCGAAGACACCTTCAGCGACCCGGACGGGTTGTTCGCCGACCCCGACGGCCGGTTGTTCATCGAGACCGACGGCGGTCAGAAGGACGGCCTCAATAACCAGCTGCTGGTGGCCGACACCCGCACCGGCGAGCTGCGTCGGCTGTTCACCGGGGTGACCGGCGACGAGATCACGGGGCTGACCATGACGCCCGACCGGCGCACACTGTTCATCAACACCCAGCACCCGGGCAACGGCAACCCGAACCTGACCAACTTCCCGGTCCTCAACGCCGTGCCCGACGGCGTGACTGTGCCCCGCGACGCCACCTTCGTAATCACCCGC
>JBFZDU010000273.1:0-3698 GCA_041307205.1 Gammaproteobacteria bacterium
TGGCCGGGAGCACGCGTTCCCTGCCTCCAGTCCGAAACGAATCCCGGTACCTGATCTCCTCCACCCCGAATGCCTCTTGTTGGCCGGTGCGTCGGTAATCCGTCAGGAAACGAACGGCCGCTCCAGCAAACGGCCGTTCGCGTTCCGCACCAAGATTGAAGCGCGTGGGTGCGTTCTTCAAGTCTCGAGACGGCGCGAAGAATCGGGTAAGGCCATGGCGCAGCCCTGGATCCAACGCACGAACACATGCTGCTTGTGCAGTAGCATGCAAATCACCACACTGAGTGCACCGCATGCGAGCGAGGTGATAAAGATGGCCATGCTGACAGTACGTAACATCCCCGACGAGGTGCATCGGGCCCTGCGTGTGCGGGCCGCCCAGCACGGTCACAGCATGGAGGCCGAGGTGCGCGAAATCCTGGGCGCGGCCGTCAGCCCGGAGGGGCGAGTGAAGCTGGGTTCGCTACTGGCCGACATTGGCCGTCAGGCCAGGCTGACCGATGAGGAGTTTGCGCTCTTCGAGCATGTGCGCGACAAGTCGCCAGCCCGTACGATGAGATTCGAATGATCCTGCTGGACACCAATGTGGTGTCCGAGCCGCTGCGCCATGCGCCCGAAACCCGGGTGATCGAGTGGATCGACGCCCAGCCGCTGGAGACCCTTTTCCTGGCCGCCATCACCGTCGCCGAACTGCGTGCCAGCGTGGCGCTGTTGCCCCCCGGCAAGCGGCGTGCAGGCTTGCAAAGAAGCCTGGAGAAGCGGGTGCTGCCGCTGTTTGCTGGCCGCGTGCTGCCGTTTGACGTTTCTTGCACGCAGGCCTACGCAGAATTGATAGCCAAGGCACGGATAGCGGGGCTCGCGATCGCTGCCGCCGACGGCTATATCGCGGCCATCGCCGCCGCCAATGGCCTTGCGGTCGCCACCCGTGACACCAGCCCGTTCGAAGCCGCCGGCGCGACAGTTATCAACCCGTGGCAGGCATGAAAACTACTTGCTGCTTCAATGCCAGTGATCGACTGCCGCCAGCGCCCACTCCGAGAATTGAGCCGATCCGAACGGCCGTTCCTGGCCGTTGTGTACAGCTGTACATAACGGCCAGGAACGGTCACACGATTCGCACCATTTGCCGTTTTGACGCTCGCCCCTACCCCTGACGGTGCAGGAGGTCAAGGGCAACGGCAAGGGCTGAACACCGCCCCGGGTGTTGCGTCAGGTCCGGCATGCGACCGGAGGGTGGCTATGGGAACTGCCGGCCGGCAAGATCGACGCCGGCGAGGCCCCGGCAACAACTGCGCGGCGGGAACTGGCCGAGAAAGCGGGAACTACCGCGGCCCACCGGTCGGGGTCGGCCCTCGGTGCAATGCCCAGTTCCCCCGGCGTGTTCCCCGCGGTCATTCTCCTGTACGCCGCCCGCGGCCTGCGCTGCGGCACGACCCGGTGCCAGATGCACTGGATGGCGCGCGACGAGGCGCTGCGCTGGTGCCATCGACGGCACCATCACTGATGCCGAGACGATCGTCGGGTTGGGCCGCGCGGCCAGCCTGGGCGCTGGCTGGCCCGCACATTTCGCCGCGATCGGGATTTCCGGGCGATCCGGCATCGCAAAGGGACGCAGCGGTCGCTGCGGCAAACGAGCCCCCGCAGAAGCCGCCACCCGACCTACCCGGTGCCGGCGTTTGCGGGGTTACCGAACTCACTGGTGAATCCGGTCACGGTCGCGATCCCGGTCCTTGTCCTGATCCTGATCCTGGTCGCGATCACGGTCCCGATCGCGATCCTGCTCGGCGTCGCCGGCCATCGTGCGCACCCGTTCGCGCTCCTGCACCTGGACGCCCTTGCCTTGCGTGGTTACACCGGCGTTCGCCGGGCCGGGGCCGGTCGAGGAACCCACCCCGGCGCCACCGCCGGAGCCGCCTCCACCGCCGGCGAAGGCCAGACCGGTCAGTGCGGCCACCAGCAGGGCCAACAAGAGAGCTGAAAGTTTGCGTCCTTTCATCACACACCCCTGGCACAGCTTGATTGACGACGGGGTTGCCCCAAAGGGGTCGCCCCACTTGTCAATCTACGCCACAGTCGCCGCTGCGGGTGTTTCGGGGTTGGGCGGGGCGGTTTCAGGGCGTTACCGGCCCCTGGACCGGCCGCGAGCTGCGGATCAGGCGTGTAGGTGCCCGGCGTTCCAGTTCATGTGCCGCACCTGGACCCCGAGGTCGTGCGGCACCTGGTTCCAGCGGAACCGCCAGCGCCAGTTGCCTTCGATGGTGCCCGGCAGGTTCATGCGGTGCTCACCATCGAGGCCCAGCAGGTCCTGCATGGGGATGACCGCCAGGCGCGCCGACGACAACATGGCCCAGTGGATCAACGGTCAGGGCATGGGATCGCGGGAATGGCCGAGGTACTCGTCCACATGCGCCCGTTCGGCATCGCTCAGCACCTTGTACCAGCCGAGGCTGGTGTCGTTATCGTGGGCGCCGGTGTAGACCACCGCGTTATCGGGGTGGTTGAAGATGAGGTACGGGTTGTCGGGTCCGCCCGAATAGGCGAACTGCAGGATCTTCATGCCGGGCAGCCCCTGCTGGTCACGCAGTGCACGGACCTGGTCGGTGATCACGCCCAGGTCCTCGGCCACCAGCGGCAGATCGCCCAGCGCTTCGTGCGGCAGGAGAATCTACGCCACGAGCAGCACAAGCTCGTGAAATACAAGCACCTGGTCGCCAACCTGGTGATCCTGCACAACGTCAACGCCATGACCAAGGTCCTCAAGCGCGAGGGCTACGACCTGCGGCCGGACCTCTTGGCGGGGCTGTCACCGTACCGGAATCGACACATCAACCTGCTGGGCACCTATCAGCTGCAGACCAACTTCGGCTTTCTCCGCAATCAACAGCTTGCGCCGATTGACACACAATCTCGGCACCCACCCTTGACTCTATAGTCGACTACAGGGTTTAAACTGGTTTTATCGAATACGACCATCGAGCGGACACCGACCATGCCCTGGGGGTAAGTCATGGAAAACCTCACCATCGGCAAGCTGGCCAGGCAGGCAAACGTGGGGGTTGAGACACTGCGCTACTACGAGCGCAGGGGGCTCATCGAACCGCAGTGCCGTACCGATGCCGGCTACCGCCTGTACGACGACGTTGCCCGCCGACGGCTGCAGTTCATTCGCCGTGCACAGGCACTCGGCTTCTCGCTGGACGAGGTTGCCGAGCTGCTGTCACTGAGTCTTCAGCCGACCGTATCCGCGGCTGACGTGAAACGGCTCGCCCGGGCCAAGATCGATGATATCGAGGCGCGCATTCGTGATCTGGTACGCATGAAGATGGCGCTGTCGGAACTCGAGGAGCAGTGCCCGGGCCACGCCGGCACCACCGCCGAATGCCCGATCCTCGCCGCGCTGAATCAGAGCGGCACGACACTGCGCGACGAAGGCGCCAAATGAAACAACTCGAGATCGCAATCGAAGGCATGACCTGCGCGTCCTGCTCAAACCGGGTCGAACGCGCGATTGGCAAGCTGGATGGTGTCGTCGCGGCGCCGGTCAACCTGGCAACGGAACGCGCAAGCGTCACCTATGATGAGTCGGTGCTCTCACCCTCGGCGGTGATCGACGCGGTGCGCGAGCTCGGGTACTCGCCGCTGATCGAGGAGTTCGAGATCGGCATCGGAGGCATGACCTGCGCGAACTGTTCGGCGCG
>JBFZDU010000274.1:0-9454 GCA_041307205.1 Gammaproteobacteria bacterium
GTCGGTGATGGATATCAGGTTGGTCGGGATATAGGCCGCGATCTCTCCCTGGGTGGTGTGGAGGATCGGCAGCGCGGTCATGGTCCCGCAGCCGGCGGCAGCGCCCAGGCAGGAGGAACGCTCCAACAGCTTGGCGTGGATGGAGAACACGTCGCCCGGGTAGGCCTCGCGTCCCGGCGGGCGGCGCAACAGCAGGGACAGTTCCCGGTAGGTACGGGCGTGCGTCGAAAGGTCGTCGTACACCACCAGCGTGTCGCGACCACGCTGCATCCAGTATTCGGCGACGGCACAGCCGGCGAACGGCGCCAGGTGCTGCAGGCCTGGCAGAGCGCTCGCCTCGGCCACCACCACGGTGGTGTAGTCCAGCGCGCCGTAGCGGCGCAGCAATTCGACCGTGTTCACCACGGTGGAACGCTTCTGTCCGATCAGCACATAGACACAATCGACCCCCTTGCCGCGCTGGTTGATCACGGCATCGATGGCGATGGCGCTGCGCCCCAGCCCCTCGTCGCCGATGATGAGTTGGCGCTGCCCCTTGCCGATGGGAATCAGGGTGTCGAGAATCTTGATCCCCGTATACAGGGGCTCGTTGACAAAATCGCGCGCCGTGATGGGTGGCGATCTTGTCTCCAGGCGCTGCCGCGCCACGCACTGCGGCGGTGGCCGGCCGTCGAGCGGCATGCCGAGGGGATCGACGACCCGGCCGCGCAATTCATCGCCCACCGGGATGCTGAGGGTTTCGTGCGCCAGGAATACCGGCGTGGCGGCGGTCAGTTCCGGGGTCTGTTGCAGCAGCACGGCCCCGACCCGGTCCGGATTGAGGTCGAACACCAGAGCGCGGCTGCCGTCGGCAAAGTGCAGAATGTCGTCGATCGCCGCCCCGGGCAGGCCGCGGATCCAGGTGATGCCGTCGCCCACCGCGCTGACATTGCCGCGCTGCGTCACCCGCAGTCCGAAGCGATAGCCATCCAGCCAGCGCGCCTGGCGCACCAGCGGGCTGAGACGTCGGGCCTTATCGCTAGTCGATGGCACGACTCAGGTCCACGAAGCCATCGAGTTCGTCGCGCAGGTTGGCGGCCAGGGACCAGTCACCCAGCGCCAGGCGCAGACCGGCGATCAGCCCCGGCGCTTCCCGAAAGCTACAGGCCACACTGTCCCCCAGCAGTGCCTGCACGGCGCCCTGCAGGGACTGCCGTTGCTCGTCCGAGAGCCGATGTGCGCTCTCCACCTGGACATCCCCCTTGCCATTCTCGATGGCGTGTCTGAGCGCGCTGCGCTGCTCGTCCGGCAAGGCAGCAAGCTGCCGGCCCACCAGATCCACTATCCGCCCTTCCAGTTCGGGGCCGGCCAGTCCCTCTAGCAGGCGCGCCGCCAATCGCGCCCCCAGTTCCAGGCCCTGCCGCTCCTTGCGATCCTCCAGTTCGCGCACGCGCTGCTCTTCCACCACCCGGGCCTTCTCGCGCGCCCCGGCGAGCGTGGCTTGCAAGGCCTGCAGTGCCTGGCCACGCTGCTTTTGCAACTCCTGTTGCAACGCATCGCGGGCAGCCTGCTTCTCCTGCTGCCATTCGGCCAGGCGGTTCTCGTATTGGGCGCGCAGCTGTTCCGCCTGAGTCTGGCGCTCGCGCGCCTCCGTCAGCGTGGCCTCGATGCTGGCGCGGCGCGCTGCGATCACGCGCAGCACCGGGCGGTACAGGAACCGTTTCAGGATCCACACCAACACCAGAAAATTGACGATCTCCAGCACGACCGTCGACCAGTTCAGTTCCACGCCTTTTCCCTCCCGATACGCCCCGCAGTCACTTCGGCAACAGGTACTCCAGCAATGGGTTGCGGAACAGCACGATCAATACGATCACCAGCACGTAGATCGCCAGCGATTCGATCATGGCCAGACCGATAAACAACGTGCGCGTGATCGAGCGCTCCGCCTCCGGCTGGCGCGCCAGGGCCTCCAGGGCGCTGCTGATGGCCCGCCCCATGGCAAAGGCGGGCAGGATCACGCCGATAGCAATGCCGAGCACCGCCCCTACCGTAGAGGCCAGTACAAACCACGTCATTTCCGTCATGCTTAATCCTCCTGCGGTGCACTTGTCTTGAGCTGTTGGGACTGGATGCCGCCGGCGACGTAGATCAGCGCCAACATGCCGAAAATGTAGGCCTGTACCAGGGCCTCGATGATGTGCAAGGCCAGAATGGGCACCGGCACCAGGAAGCCCGCCACCAGCAGCACCAACAAGGCTGCCATTTCCAGGCTCATCATGTTGCCGAACAGGCGCACCGCCAAAGCGACGGTACGCGTGACCTCGCTGATCAGATGGAACGGCAGCAGGATCGGACTGGGTCTGAGATAGTGGCGCAAGTAGCTGCCCACCCCCTGACTGCGCACGCCGAACCAGTGGGTCGAGAGAAACACCAGCAAGGCCAAGGCCAGCGTCGCCGACAAGTCGGCCGTCGGCGAGCTGAGACCGGGCACGACGCCGACCAGGTTGGCGATCACCAGAAACAGCCATAGTCCGCCGATAAACGGTAGCAGTTGCCGCGCCTGTTCCGGCACCGCCTGGTTAATGGCCTGTTCCTGCGCCGCCACCACACCCTCCAACACGGTCTGCAGCACCCCCGGGGCGGTGCGCAGATGCCGGGTCAGCACCAGGCACAACAGCCACACCGCAGCCATGATGCCCCAGGTGGTGACCACGGTGGCCGTGATCGTCACCGGCCCGATGCTCCAGAGTATGGTCTGTCCGTCCATTCGAATTGCCCCTAAGCGCCGGCTTACTCCCGCAGCATCAACCAGGCGTTGATGCCGCCGACCACCAGGCCGACAAATATCAAGCTCAGCGTCCAGCTCATGGAGTACCCGGTCAGCCGCGCGTCCAGCCAGCGGCCCAGATAGGCGCCACCGATGACCGGCAGCACGAACACCAGGCCCAGGGTGCCGAGATAGACGGTCTGGGCCAGCAGGGTCGACCGGTCGCGTTCCGCCTCACGCAGGCGCCGCGCCTGACGGTCGACCCGGTCCGGCAGTTCATGGTTGTCCTCGGGCGGCATTGCTCAGCTCCCCGGTTGTCCCAGCTGCCAAAGCCGGCGCAACAATTCTTCCTCCATGCGCCGCAGGCTCTCCTTCGTACTGTGCAGTGCCTGTTCCTCGGCGCGCAGCTGCTCACGCAGCAATCGGCTGATACGTGCGTAATCATTGTCCAACAGGTAATGCCGCGTGCCGATCCACAGGCGCTGGTCCACGAAATACACTACCGCCCCCGGCATCGCCAGATACTGCCAATCGCCATCTGAAGTGCGAAACCGGGCCAGACCGAAGGACAAGGTGGTCATGAAGCGGGCATGACCTGCTTGCAGACCGAAGCTGCCCGAGGCGTCCTCTCCGACAAAGCTGTGCACGCCGGCGATGCGCTGGGCCTGGGTGGCATCCTGAATCTCCAGGGTGAAGCCGCTCATGTCATCACCCCCTGCATGCTGCCGCGCATATAGCAGTGCTCTTCGTCGACCTGGTCGTAACGACCGGCGAGGAAGGCGTCGCAGTCGTCCAGGGTGCTGGCGAGCGGCACGGAGACTCCCTGCAGTCCGGTGTGGGCCGCCGTCACCCAGAAAGGCTGCGACAGATAGCGCTGCAGCCGCCGCGCCCGCAGCACGATGCGCCGGTCCTTCTCCGACAGTTCCTCAATGCCGAGCATGGCGATGATGTCTTCCAGCTCCTGATAGCGCGCCAAGTGCTCGCGCACGCCTTCGGCAATGGCATAGTGACGTTCGCCCAACAGATGCCGGTCCATCAGCTTGCTGGCGGAGCGCAGCGGATCGACTGCCGGATAGATGCCCTTGCTGGCCTGCGCACGCGACAGAATGACCGTGGTATCCAGGTGGCTCAGGATCGCATTCACGGCCGGGTCGGCCATGTCGTCGGCCGGCACGTACACCGCCTGCACCGAGGTGATCGCACCGTGCTCAGTCGAGAAGATGCGTTCCTGCAACTCCGCCACCTCGGTCACCAAGGTGGGTTGGTAACCGACGGTCGCCGGCATGCGGCCGAGCAGGCTGGAGATCTCGCTGCCCGCCTGCACGAAGCGGAACACGTTATCCATGACGAACAGGACTTCTTTCTGCAGCGTATCGCGCAGGAACTCGGCATAGGTGAGCGCCGACAGGCCGACCCGGAAGCGCACGCCCGGCGATTCATCCATTTGACCGAACACCATCAGCGTCTGTGGCATTACCCCGGCCTGACGCATGCCGTGCCACAGCTCGTGCGCCTCGCGTATGCGCTCGCCAACCCCGGCGAACACCGACACGCCGGCATGCAGTTCTGCGATGGCGTGCATGAACTCCATCACCAGCACCGTCTTGCCGACGCCCGCGCCCCCGAACAGCCCGGTCTTGCCGCCACGCACGAAGGGACACAGCAGGTCTACTACCTTGATGCCCGTCTGCAGTACGCCGCTCGCCCCGATCACCTCGTGCAATGGCAGCAGTCGGCCATGTATGTCGCGCCAGGCGTCGCCGGCAAGCGGCGGCAATCCATCCAGCGGCTCGCCGAAGCAGTTCAGGACCCGCCCCAGGCAATCTGGCGAGACCGGCACACGCAGCGGCGCCCCGGTGTCATAAACCGGCATGCCGCGTTCCAGGCCGGAGGCGTAATGCAGGGTAATGGCACGTACCCGACGCTCGTCCAGGTGCTGGTGCACCTCGAACAGGTAGGTTTCACCGTCGTGGTCGGCACGCAGCGCCTGCCGCAGCGGTGGCAAGGCCGTGCACGCGACCACCACCACCGGACCGTGGACCTCGGTAATTTCGCCTATCGGCTCGGGCATGGTTCAGCCAGCGCTCCCGACTTCGGCTCGGCAGATCGGCATGCCGTGAACTGCACTGCCGTTACCTGCACCACCGGCCCGTCACGTTTAGGCGCAGCGCCGACTGCGGGCGCAGCGCCCTTCCGAACACAGAACACCACAACTCGCGCAACGCTGTCCATGCCCCGCCGGCACAGCGCCACGGTCGGCACCGGCCCTTGTCCTCGGGTCCTTGCCGTCCCCACGGACTTACGGCCCGGCCCACGACAGGCGGCGGCGCGCCGACGACCTCGCCGGGCCAAGTCCGCAGAACTGTGAAGCGCATTGCCACTCAAAGCGGTTGCGGACAGGCCTGCCCCTGCCTTGCCCGGCCCCTTCGAGCGGGGCTTGCGCGCACGGCAGCCAGGAGTTGAGTCATTGGGTCGTTTTGGAGTGTTGCCATGCTACTGGTGGTTGGTACCTGGGGGCTGCTCATCGCCATGGCCACGGTGATTCACTACGAAGTACTCAGAACGCTGAATCCGCGCCTGGCTGCGCTGTCGATTCCAAACCGGACGAAATTGCTGGCCGTGATCTTCGCTGCCTTCGCCGCGCACGGCATTGAGATCAGCCTATACGGCGCGGCGCTCTTCGTCCTGGGAAAGTACATGGGCGTCGGCACCCTGAGCTGCAGCGCCGGCTTTTCGCTCATGGATTGCATGTACTTCTGGGCTGAGACCTATACCTCGCTCGGCTTCGGCGATTTGACACCCGTTGGCCCGATTCGCCTTGTTGCGGGCGTCGAGGCACTCAACGGCCTACTGCTGGTCGGCTGGTCCGCGTCGTTTACCTACATTGCTATGGAGCGGTTCTGGGCTGCAGGCGACCGGGAGAAGCGCGTTTGAGGCGCCAGACTTCTACGGCGGCGTCCGGGCGGAGCGCGCAGACTGCCCGCCAGGCCTGCTGCACCAGCTACCGTCGCTATCTATAATCCGCAGTGATTGCCAACGGGTCCGACCGGACAGTGGGGGCATGCGTGGACTGGCCCCTAGTACTACTGTGTTACAAGGTCATTTTCACCATCCGCCCGCCACAACACGGACCCTGCAACAGGGTTCGGGCACTGGCGCGCGCCAGACGAAAGCGGCAGGTGGCAATCGACGTGGGCTCATGACGCCGCATTGGCGCCAATCGGTGTCCGGGCGGCTCGGTGGCTGCGGTTTGGTGCCTATGGGCGCTCTCCGAACTGCCCGACAGGCCGCGATACGCTTTCCCCGTGGTGCATGCCCGCTGCTTTTCGCCGTCACCGTGAGCTTGCGTTGGCACCGTACCCTGCCGCCGGTGTCCATGCCATCGGCCAGACCGCGCGCTCCTGGCCACAATCAGGCCAAAGGACGCCTGCCGAAGCTGGGTCGTGGTCAGGTTAGGCTGACGAACGCGGCGCCGAATTCGCTGTAAGTTACGTCGGCCGCGGTTGCCTGGCCGCTGATCTCTGACTGCAATAGCATGGCTATTGATGTCCGGCGCCGCACCGACGGCGTTGCTGTAGCTTGATTGTCAGATCGACTATATTCCCGAGTCCAACCGCAGCATGACCCGGGACTGACCCATGGCAACGAGCAGGTGGCACAACGTCGACGATGCCTTTGCTGCCGCGCCGCACGAGGCGGCTTTCTGGACCGGCAGGACCTTCGACGATTTCCTGTTCCGGCCGCAGAAGTCCGGTTCGCAGACCCGCCGCGATATCAGCGTGAACTCACTGCTGACGGCGGACCTTGCGCTGGAACTGCCGATCGTTTCGTCGAACATGGACAGCGTAACTGGCGCCGACATGGCGCGGGCCATGGCCATGCACGGCGGCATTGGGGTGGTGCATCGTGGCATGAGCATCGAGCGCCAGGCGTCCGAGGTCAGCGTGGTGAAGCGCAGCCAGAGCGCTGTGATCGTCAGTCCGCTGCGCCTGCCGGAGGGCACCACGATCCGCCAGGCCAAGCGTTTCGCGCGGCAGAACGGCATCACCGGCATCCTGATCGAGACGGTCAACGGCTCGAACGTACTGGCCGGCTTGCTCTCGAACCGCGACACGCCGGTGGACGGTGCTGACGAGGATCGACCGGTCGACGACTTCATGACACCGCTGTCCCGCCTGGTGACCGGCGCGCCGGATATCTGCACTGACGAGGCCGAACGGCTGATGTTCGAGCACCGCATCGAGCGCCTGCCGCTGATCGATGGTGCGAATCGCATCCATGGACTCATCACGCGCCGCGACATCAATCTGCAGCGCGAACAGCCCGGCGCCAGCAAGGACAGCGCCGGCCACCTGCGCTGCGCCGCGGCGGTCGGTGCGCGCGGCGATTACCTGGAGCGGGCCGCAGCGCTGCTGGAGGCTGGCGCCGACCTGCTGTTCATCGACATCGCCCACGGCCACTCGGTAATCATGGAGCAGGCCGTCGCCGGGCTGCGCGGCAAGTTTGGCAGCGTGCTGCTGGTTTGCGGCAACGTCGCGACCGGGGCCGGCGCGCGCTTCATGCGCGATATCGGCGCCGATGCCGTTAAGGTCGGGGTCGGACCCGGCCGCGGCTGCCGCACGCGGCTGGAGACAGCGGCCGGCGTGCCACAGCTGCAGGCCATCCGCGAGGCCTATCTCGCCGTGGGTGACAGCGTGCCGATCATGGCCGACGGCGGCGTGAAAACCGACAAGGACATCTTTCTCGCCCTGATCTGCGGGGCGTCGACGGTGATGCTCGGCAGCGCGCTGTCGGGCACCGACGAGGCGCCGGGCCGCGTGATTGAGGATCCGGCGACCCACATGAAGAAAAAGATCTACCGTGGCATGACCTCGCCCGAGGCCGTGCTGGAAACGCTGTACGACAGCGGCAGCAGCGAAGAGCTCGACGCGGCGCTCGCCGTCCCGCCCGAGGGCCAGGAAATCCAGGTGCCTTACCGCGGCAGCGTCAGTAGCATCCTGCAGCGCATCCGCGGCCACCTGCAGTCATCGGTGAGCTACGGCGGCGAGATCACGCTGGCGGCGGTGCGGGAGAAAGTGCTGCCTGATCCGACCGCGTTCCTGGTGCCGCTGAGCGCGGCCGCGCGCAGCGAATCGTACGAGCGCTGAGCGCCCGCATCCGTCCGCGAGCGCCTGGGCGCGGGTGTAGCTTGAGATGGCCTCGCCGAAAAAGGGGAGCGCCGGCGGGGTGGTGGTCTTGTCTGACATGGGAGTCTCCTTGGAGTGAATGCCCGAACAAGGTCCCTTCCCCTCGGGAAGGGCAGACCTTCCCGGGCGGGGGGGTGAGGCCAGACCGGATGCCCGGGCCGGGGGTCAAAGAGGCCTCCAACGCCGCGCCACGGATGGCAACGACGACGCCGGAGAAAGCCAGGCAGCCCTTGGTAGAGAACGGATCGACGGCGCCGTCTTGGTGACAGGCCGCGGCACCCCTCGAACGACCCTGAGGTGCCCGATTCGTCACTGAGGCCGCAGTGACCACGGATGAAATCGTCACGTCGCAATGCCGGATCACGGGCCATGCGGCACCTCGCACACATAGCGCAGGTACTTGAGCATCCCGCTGGCGTTGGCGAAGGCCGGGTGATCGGCGACGGCCTGGTTCGGGAACCAGTCCCGAATGTGCGCGGCAAGTGCGACCGCCCCACCACCGACGAACAGGATCCGTTCGAGTTCGGCACCCCGCCCGAGCAGTCGCTGCGTCTCGGCGTGCAGCTGCTCCACCAGTTGGCGCTGCGCCGCCTTGAGCAAGTCGGCGATGTCGTGGTCTTGGCCAAACAGCCGCACCCGGCCCCGATCGATGGCCGCCGCCACGGCACGCTCGCTCACGACCTCCAGGTCGAAGCGGCGGCGGATGACCTCAGTGAACGCGCGCTGCACCTCCAGCAGCCCGCAACGCAGCGAGCCCGAGGCGGCGTGCGGGAGGGCCTGGTCGGCGACCACCACGTAGTCGGTGGTCCGACCGCCGATGTCGACCACGGCGACGGGGACCTGCAGGCGCTCGGCGGCGAGTTGCACCCCGCCGTCGGCCTCGGTGATGACCTGGTCGTACCAGGCGGCCAGGGCTTCGGGGATCACCGCGTGAAAGGCCACCGCCGCCGGCAAGCGCCCGTCGATCGGGTGGACCGGCAGTTGGAGGCTGTCGCGCTTGCGGGCCAGCCCTGCTTCGCGCCGACTGCCATCCCGGTGGTAGAAGCTGCCGACCGGCAGGCTGTCGCGCGCCGGCACCGTGACCTTGAACGTCAACCTGGTGCGCGCCCCCCGCCCGTGCATCGAGTACCTGGTGATCCACGCGTTCTGCCACACCAGCCACCGCGATCACGAAGCGCGCTTTTTCAAACTGCTTGGGCAGGTGATGGCTGATTGGGAGCGCCGTAAGCAGCAACCGGAGGCGCGGTTGTTATGAGTTGCGCCCCGCCCCCGACGACCCACTGAGCAGAGCGGCGGCGCTGCGCCAGCGGTTCGTGGTTGGTGATGCCCAGGGACGGGTCAGGCGGCGCTGAGGTCATCGCCGGGGTCAAGGCGGTTGCCGGCGCGGGCAACTCCCTCCCCGGCGCCCGCCGCGAGCGCCGGCAGCATCAGCTCCCGCACCGGGATCCGCGCCCGCAACTGCCGGAACAGCAGGTACAGGCCGCCGAGCTTGCGATGTAGGAACAGCACATCGGGCGGG
>JBFZDU010000275.1:0-3694 GCA_041307205.1 Gammaproteobacteria bacterium
GCTGCCCTCATGGCCAATCTGGAGCGGTTGACCGAGACCGAGCTCGACGCGCGGATGCTCGCGCTCGCCAAGCGGCGGGTGGAGCTGATCACACCCCAGGGCCGCTTCGCGAAGATCCTGAAGACCCTGCTTAACAGCCCGCCCCGACCCGATCGGCCGAAGCACCGCTAGGTCCCCCCACGACCGCATCGCCGCGTGCGGTGTGAACCGGCGGGGCTCACTCCGGGTCGGGGTTGCACCTTCCAAGTCCGAGGGCTGTTGTGGTCCTCGCGCACGTCGACTGCGTTGGGCCCTGGTGACGATCGCTCCTGCCTGGCAGGGCCGTTCCGCTGTGGCGGCGATACAATGGTGCGCAAGCCCGCGCAGTGCCCGCCGTTGCGCTCGTCTGGGATAGATCGGGGCGCCCCGATGCTTCCAGTCGCGGCAGGGCCCACAAGGTATCGGCACCCAGGAGTAAGCCCCCATGTCCACCCTGCTAGCCACCGCCGGACGCATCGTGCATCGACTTGTGCAGCGCAACGGTCTGGACGCCGATGACTTGTTTGTCGAATGTGGCCTCGATCCGCACAAACTCGACATGCCACGGGCACGTTACCCCTTGGAGCGGGTCCGGGCGCTGTGGCGCCTGGCCGATGAGCGCATCCAAGATCCCTGCTGGGGACTGGCGGGGGGCGATGTCTGGCAGCAAACCGACTTCCATGCCCTGGGGTGTGCCTTCCTGGCCTCACGCACGCTCGAAGTCGCCCTGATCCGTCTGGGGCGCTACCACCGCATCGTCAGCCAGGACCTGGCCTTGGCGGTCACCACAGACCGCGACAGCCTTCGGATCAGCTACGCACCGCTCGCTGCTGGGGTGGACGTCCGACCCCTGCAGGACACCCGCTGGTCCGTGATCCTGCGGATGTGCCGCGGGGCCTATGGCGCGGACCTCCCCCTCCAAGAGGTCCAGTTGACCCATGGCTGGGAGGACTGCGCCTATGAGCAATTTTTCGGCTGTCCGGTGCGCTATGCGGCCGACCGCTCGAGCCTGAGTTTTTCTCTGGAGGTCGTGCGCCGGCGCCTGCCGACGGTGAACCGGGAGCTGGCCGCGGCGAGCGACCGCATCCTCCGCGAGTTCGACCTCTGTCTGGCCGATACCTCGATCACCGGACGGGTTCGCCGGGCGGTTCTGGACGCCTTGCCCTCCGGCAAGCCGAGCACAAAGGAAGTCGCCTACAGGCTGGCGCTCGCCCCGCGCACCCTGCAACGCAAGCTCCAAGAGGAGGGGACCACTTTTCAGGAGGTGGCGGACGCGGTGCGCAAGGATCTGGCGCAGCAGTATGTGCGCAGCGGCGACTACAGTCTGCAAGAAATGACCTACCTCACCGGGTTCGCCAACCCCCCGGCCTTCTCGCGGGCCTACAAGATCTGGACCGGGCGCACCCCCTCCGAAGACCGCGATCGCGGCTGACGCGGCCGCCATCCCCCCTTGCCCACGTTCGCAGGCGCGTTCCCGCCAGGGGTCTGCGTGTGCGATGGGCGGGTAATGGTAAGAAAATAGGCGCGTATGGGTAACACGATTTTGCCCTTCCCCTGCTCGAGTTTCCCCCCGAGCCCAACGCCAGAGCAGCCGGGCCAGCGAGTACAGCCGCCACGTCGCGGCACCGCCTCGCCGGCACCACTGACGGTGGTTGGTCATGGGAAGCGATCCAGCGACGTCGCCGATACGGCGCCGCGCGGGGACGCCTGTTGTACCCGAGTGAAGGAGTTATGCGGATGTGTTGTGTTTTCCGGGGACGGTCCGTGCTGAGCGACTGTCATCCCTCTGGACGGGCCGCCGTCAACCGGATGCTCCACCCCACGCGGTCGATGCGTCACGCCCCTGCGGGCAAGACGTTCGGTGCCCCCGAGGCGCTGGGAGGCGGCCCGTGTTGAGCCAGGACGCGCCCGCGGCGCATCCCGCGGCCGCCATGGACTACCCGGCCGAGATCTACCGGCTGAACCTCACCTATCTCATCGCCGCGCGCGATGCCCTGCTCAACTGCGGGCAGGACTACGCGGAGATGGCCTTTGGTCTGGAAGAGCCGCTGCGGTCCTGGCTTGTTCGGGCTTCGGGCACCGAGATCCATGAACTCGCCGGTACCCGTAGCCTGCTGTTCACACTGCGCCTGCCCCCCGGGCGGGCGGGGGCGCGCATCCTGGCCGGCTGTGCGCGTGGCCGTGAGGCGGCCTTGGCGGCGCGGATGCATGCGCTGCAGCACCTGCTGGGGGGTGCGGATGCCGGCGCTGCGGCCTAGGCAGGCCGAGGACCTCGCGTTGCGGCTGTTGGCCCGCGGGGCGCGCAGCAAGATCGTCGAGACCCACACCGGGCTCAGTGCCTATGTGCTGCGCAGCCTGCGCAAGGATCTGGGTGTCGCGCATGCCGCCAACGGGCCCATCCCTTACCCGGGTGGCGGCGGGCTGGCCTGCCGCGAGACCCAGATCCACCTCAGCCTGTTTGCCGCCGCCTACCGCCGCATCGGCGGCAACGGGGTGGCGGCGCGCATCGACATCGATGCCGTCATCGGCGCCCACGACCTCTACCACCGCGCGATCGAGGGTGCCGCGCGCCTGGACATCAACGCGGCCTGGCTGGTAGCGCGGGACCTGCACAGCGGCTGGGCGCGGTTGGTGCACTGCCCGAGCTGTGCCGTCGCCTACCTGGCGTGGGATAGCGCCGGCACCCCGGCGACCTGTCCCTATTGCGCCCTCTACGACCGCGATGCCGGTGATCCGGCGTAGACCGGGGCACGGGGTTTCTCGATCAATCTGTTTCTGGGAGTTGTGCTCTCGATGGATGTGACATACCGCGTCGTCATTGCCGATGACCAATCGGTGACGCGCATGATTCTGACGGAGGTCGTGCGCGGCGCCAGCGAGCGCACCGAAGTCCTTGCCTGTGGGGACGGTGCCAGCGCGCTGGCAGAGATGGCCAAAGGCACCGTCGACCTGCTGCTCACTGACTTCAAGATGCCCGGGCTCAACGGCCTGGAGCTGATCGAAGCGGTCCGCCGGACGCCAGCCTGCGCGGAGGTACCGGTGATCATGGTGACCGGTGTTGGCGATCAGGACTTGCGTCGCCGCGCCCTGATGGCGGGCTGCAACGAGTTCCTCACCAAACCCATCGACCCTACCGAGTGCCTGATTCGCTGTCGCAACCTGCTGCGGTTACGGCAAGTCCAACGCATGCTCGCCTGGCGCATCGAGGATCTGACGACGCAGCAGCGTGTCGCGGCCCGGCGGGCGGTGCAGCTCGAAGCGGATGCGGCGTTGCGTCTGGGATTGCTCGGCGACTGGCACTGGGATGGCGCCCGCGGCCACGTTCGCCAGGTCGGGGTCTACGCCGAGCGGATCGCCCGGCGGCTGGGGCTCGGCGCGGCGCGGGCGTCCCTCATCGGTGCGGCGGCCCAGCTCCACGATCTGGGCATGGTCGCGGTGCCGGCCTCACTCCTGCAACAGCCGGGGCCGCTCTGCCCGGCGCAGTGGGACCAGGTCAAGGACCATCCCCAAGCGGGTTACGACCGGCTGGCCGACAGCCCGTCTCCCGTGCTCCAGCTTGGCGCGACCATCGCCCTGGGCCACCACGAGCGCAGCGACGGTCGCGGTTACCCCGCTGGCCTGGCCGGTGAGGCGATCCCCCTGGAGGCCCGGATCACCGCCGTGGCCGATGTGTTCG